>CAYOQW010000372.1:0-1506 GCA_964406175.1 uncultured Candidatus Saccharibacteria bacterium | reverse complement strand
GTATAGCGGAACACGATGCTTTTGCAGGCATCGTTGAATTTGTCGACACCCATGACCTCGATCTCTGGTTTGCCGGAGATGTTCAGCTCTTTCTCGATCTCGTACTCGACCGGCAGACCATGGCAGTCCCACCCATTAGGCCGAGGCACGAAGTAGCCCTTCATGGTCTTGTAGCGCGGAATAGCGTCCTTGATGGTGCCGGCCAGGATGTGGCCGTAGTGCGGAAGTCCGGTGGCGAACGGAGGGCCATCATAAAAATTGAAGATCGGACTGTCTTTGCGGCCTTCTGTGGTTTTTTCAAAAATCTGCTTGTCTTTCCAGAGTTTCAGGACCTGGTGGTCGATCTCCGGGAAATTGACCTTGGCATCTTTCTTCTCAAACATGTGCTCTCTCACCGATAGATACTAAATGTCGCGGCCTATCTTACCATCGCGTCTGCGCTCTGGTAAACCTTTTCCTGAGTGTTTTTTTGAACTTTGGCAGGCGTGAGTGAGGCCGCGATACCGACCGCTATCCAGAAGACATACATCACTTTGGACGAGACGAACGTGTCGATGAACACCGCCTGCACCGAGATCGCGACGAGCGCGAAAATCACGCCCTCTGCGGCTGCCGTCCTGAAACTCTGTCCCGCACGCCGCACGCTCCACACGCGCCGAAAGACAGCCGTCAGGAGCAGCACGAACAGGATAAGGCCGATGACGCCGATCTCCCCGAGAGAACGCACGTAGTAGCCATCGACGGCAGGACCCAGGCTGGAAAGCCCGTGCCCGGTGAACAGCGTGGTGAACGATATGTCGCGAAACACCGCCATCCATTTATTGAGACGCTGATAGGTGCTCAGGTCCATCGAATACTGCCAGCCGCCAAAAGACACCGCATGGGTAGATAGAGAAAGCTTGCCCTTGAAGAACAGGAACCCGAGCACTGACGAAAGCACCGCCGAAACCGCGATGAGGGTCGGCTGGTACAGGAGACCCAGGACAAAGATCACTGCCAGCAGCCCGATATAGGCTGACCGCGATCTGGTCAGGATGAGCAGTATGACCGCCGAGAGACACACTGCCGTGAACCCGGCGAGACAGGCGATCTTCACCCGTCTGGACTTGCCGGCGAAACTGCTACTGCGAAAATAATGAATGCCGAAACTGAGGACTACGCTCAGCACCATGACCAGGAAGATCCCAAAATCGTAGTGCCCGCCGAACGTGCTCATCACGACATGGATGTTCCGGTAGGTCACCGCATCGGTCGGCTCCAGACTGGTCAAGGTCGTGAAATACGGCGCGATGCCGGCGACCTGCCCCCAGGCATAGGCCATGACCACCAGAATGCTGAACGCGACGGTCCAGCCCAGCGCCCTGAGCGAACGGCCGTTCCACGACACCGAGCGCGCCATCAGGTACGTGACAAAGAATTCCAGGGACCTGCCCCAGTACATGAGACCGACCTTGGCATTCTCAATTCGCCCGGCACAACTTACCGCCTCACCTCCAATCTCTCGAC
>CAYOQW010000371.1:0-1509 GCA_964406175.1 uncultured Candidatus Saccharibacteria bacterium | reverse complement strand
CTATCGCCCTGTATGGTGGCCACCTCAGTGCTTTGTACGAGGCTGATCGACAATATCCCCAGGATCAAGACCATAGTTCTGGACCGTTCAAAGACCTATTGGACACAGTCGAGACCGAGCCGAGCATACTGCAGAGGGACATGACCAAGGTTTTGATCCACTTCTTCCTAGGAGAGATCACCCCTCATCGCCGGTATCAAAAAGCCGATCTGCTCAATCGAACCTTTCGGCTCCTCCAAGCCTATATGAAGGCGGACCCGGAACTTTTCGAGCAGCTGGTCTCAGAATGTATACCCGCACTCACTGGAGAGCCTGGGGCAGCGGACCGGCTCATCGACCTGCTGCTAGGCAAATCGCTGTCTGGGCTTGATGAAGCAGATCCAGGAACGCCTGCCTTTGCCCCTCCTGCAGCCGATAATCCTGCCTACGAATTCTGGAAACATCTGCTATTCGTCGGTGATGTAAGCCATCCTGACAGCGAATACTTCCTACGGACCAAGTGGCAGGATTTTTTTGACCGCTACCAGAGGGGCAACGAGGCAGAGCTGTGGATGATCCGCGCTGCCTGGCTGTCTGATCAGGAAATCCCACCCACCAAAATGAAAAAACCTGGGAAGAACCGTCTCAGAAGAATCTATAACAGTTCCCCTCCGGTTCAGAAGGAGGCAGATAATATCACCTTGGCTACATATGATGCAATGGATCCTGACGAACCCGCCAGGATCATACGAAAACTATCTGGCAGAGAAATCGCACTGACTGGACTTGCGAAAAGCAGAGACCAAAGCCGGCTTGACCCAAAAGAGTTCCCCAATTACGAAGTCGTCTGGATATGCAACTATCAGGAGAAAAAAAGCAGGAACAGGCATCGTACCGCGTCAGAAGATGCAGCAACCACTTCAGGTCTAAGCCTGTCTGCGCCTGCTGAGCATAAAGTTCAGCCAGATACAGCCGCCCATCCTGTCGAGCGAAGGACGACCGTCCCCCCACTGCGTCAGGCTGAGCAAGCTCCTGCCCCCCAGGTGGACCCGGCCCAGCTCGAACGTGAGAGGCAGTCGGCCGAACAGAAACGGCTGGAAGAGCTTGGCCGCGACATCCGGCAAGCCGTGTCGTCTTTACTAGAACTCATCGCCACCAGGCGCCTGGCTATCACGACCGTAGAGCCGACTGAACTGCGCAGCCCGGCAGACTTCGTTCAGATCACACGCATCGAACTGCGGTCCATGAGAAATAGCGTCATCGCCTGTACCTACCGCATCACGGTCGGGGATGCTGATGCCCAGGTCTCGTTTCCCCTCAAGGGACTGAAACCAAGCAACGAAGCTATCGTCGCCGGGGTTACCTCCTGCGAGCTCCTGAGCTCTCTAAGCGCTGCCGAGCAGGCAGCACTCGCGCTGCACCTGGTCCGGGAGACCAAGCAGGTGGCCCAGCGGCTCGCGAACCGTCCGCGGAGACTTAGACCGGTCAGAGACATGAAAGCAGCCGCTCCTGCCGTCACGAATTCTCAGG
>CAYOQW010000370.1:0-1512 GCA_964406175.1 uncultured Candidatus Saccharibacteria bacterium | reverse complement strand
AGAACTGGAAGCCGAGCGTCTGGCTGCAGAGTCGGAGCTTTCTGAGCGGCTTGAGCAGATGGAAGCTGAAATAGAGGAACAGTTGAAAGCAGCCGAGGACGAAGCAGAAACAGACCAGGAAGAACCGGTCGAAGAAGAGCCTGTTGATGATCAACCAGAGTCTGAAATACCGATAGAAGAAGAGGCCGTGGATGTTGAGCCGGTCATGGAGGCTGATGCGGAAGCGTTGGACGTTCTGGCGCAGGAAGAGATCGCTGCGGCCGAAATACAGGCTGAGGAAGCAGAACAACAGGCAAAAGAGGGAGCAGTAGCGGAAGCTCTGATCGTCCACGAGGAAGAAGAGGAAGCAGATCAACTGATCGAAGGCGAACAGCAGGAGATCAAGGACAAATTCATCTTTGGCCAGCTGGTGGAAGCGCTTGGAATAGGCGCCGTTGAACCTCTGGGTGTATCGATGGAATATCGGGATGGGCAGATGTACATGCTGCTGCCGGAGCGCACCCAGGAAGAGGAGCTTTTTGCTCTGACCGGTGAATTCATGACTGAGGAAGAGACCGTACGGGTCAATCTGACCAACGCCATGTATCAGGCTGCTTTCCAGCGGCCGCAGGCGTTCATGCGGACCGAGGGCGGGGATATCCAGCCGTTGTTCCGTACCCGGTTCGACAACATGCCGTTCAAGAAAGAGGTCATGGAAAAACTGAAGGCTGAGCCGGCCTTGTTCGATGAGATCATGGACTGTGAAAAGACCTGCGGACTGGAATGTCCTGATTTCCCCTGTGAGCGCGTGGTGAAGTATGTCGATGAAAAGTTCGTCCGCAATCAGATATTCGGTTGGCATGGTTCTGAGTCTGACAGCAGCAAGTCGCGTGAGCAGTTCATGAAGCCCTATGATGCCCTGCTGAAGAAGATAGAGAAAGAGATAGCTGATCCGGGCATGCGTGAGATGCTCAAACGGTTCTTGAAGAAAATGATGGAACAGCTCGGATCGGACGCCTCCGAAGCCAAGATCGAGGAGATGCTGGCAAACCTGGAAAAACTTCGCGACCTCCTGAACCAGAAATACGACCAGATCGTGCAGCTCTATCCGACGCTGCCAGCCTTTCTGAAAGATTGATGAGGAATGCCTCCCTTTATGAAAGGGAGGTTAGGAGGGATTTGTCAGCATTTTAGTTAATTATTCCTTAGTCCCCCTTTCATAAAGGGGGTGACCAAACGATCTTTCGCAAACCTTGGAGATGACCTCCTCTCGCCAATAGGTGAGGGCAGAGTGTAATCGGTTTTTATCCGCTTGATGTCCTACGATGCTCTGTGCCATACTGTCGGCGTTGGTAAGCTTTCTTAAGAATGGAACGTATGGACCTCAAGCATATTCGGAATTTTTGCATCATCGCTCATATTGATCATGGCAAATCGACGCTCGCTGACCGTTTTCTCGAGATCACCGGCACCGTGGCCAAGAACAAGATCCACAAGCAGTTCCTCGACCTTATGGACCTGGAACAGGAGCGG
>CAYOQW010000369.1:0-1512 GCA_964406175.1 uncultured Candidatus Saccharibacteria bacterium | reverse complement strand
GTCTAATATGCAGAAATGGTGGTCGTACTTCTTTGCCCCGACCGCTTCCGCCGACAGTATCTGACCCGCTCATTGACAATACGTGTGACCTATGGCAGGATAGCTCAGTGGTAGAGCAGAGGACTCATAAGCCTTTGGTCGCGGGTCCGACTCCCGCTCCTGCCACCATGTAGTATTACACTACATGGTGCCACCAAGACAAAGTCGAGAGTATCGCGGGGTAGAGCAGTGGTAGCTTGCCGGGCTCATAACCCGGAGGTCGTACGTTCGAGTCGTACCCCCGCTACCAAGTAATCCGAGGCCGCTTGATCAGACAGATCGAGCGGTTTTTTTGTGTGCATTTTTCCTCTGAGATATAGCCGCTATTGATACTATGGATTGCACGCAGGGTCAAACAGGACTATACTTATATGATTCTCCCCTATTGATCGAGGCGCTCCCATGTCGGTTATTTTGATCGCAGAAGATGATCTCGCTCTCCAAAGTGCACTCAGAGATACGATCAGGAAAAAAGGATACGAGGTGATCGTGGCCAACAACGGCCAGGAAGCCCTGGACGCCGTCTCGGTCCAAAAACCAGACCTCATCCTGCTGGACATCATGATGCCGGTCAAGGATGGGCTCGAGACGCTGGAACAACTGAAATCTGACCCTGAGACCAGAGCCATCCCGGTCCTCATCCTGACCAACTATGGATACGGATTTCTCCGGGAAAACGCCCAGTATGGCGGCGCTGTCGACTATCTGATCAAATCTGATGACTCTCTCCATGTGATCCTGGACAAGATCTATGCGATCCTGCCCCCGCCTACTGTATGAAAGCTGAACGCACAGCATGAACACAAAAAACAAAATCGTCCTGATCCTCGCTGCAGTCTCGATCGCGGCATCACTGCTGTTCGTCTTTGTCCTGCACACGATCGCCTCGACCAGCTTTCATAAGCTGGAACACCGTGAAGCAGAAAGCATCGTCAATCGTATCGAAAGCAGCCTCCAGGCAGAATCTGATTTCATCACCGCCATCTCAGAGGATTTTGCGGCGGCTGCTCTGCACTGTGAGCCGGATGCTGGGTGCGGTAAAAATGTGTGCACTGTATCTCTCGAAGATGACCTGCTCGCCACGCTGGGCATCAACTTTGTCGTTTTCAAGTATCCCGATGATTCTACGTTCTATGCCAAAGGCATAGATATCATTCGCGGGGCCAGTATCGCGATCCCGAATGAGCTCTCGATACAGTCCCTCGGACAGCAGAAGAAGAACGGTATCATCGACCTCCCCTATCAAGTGCCGATGATCGTAGGGATGAACCAGCTCACCATGGATGAAGATGGTATCGATGCAGTGGTTATCGTCGGCCGCTATATCGATCAGATAGTACTGCAAAAGTTGTATGATCTCTCTGGTACCAGTTTTTTGATCAACCAGCACAATGCCTCCGGGATGGATCCCCACGAACTCAAATTCCTGACGCAACTGGCAGGGTCATCAATACCCGTGCTCGATACCGGAAA
>CAYOQW010000368.1:0-1513 GCA_964406175.1 uncultured Candidatus Saccharibacteria bacterium | reverse complement strand
ACCTTGGATATTGAATGGATGACGATGTCAGCACCGTGCTCGAGCGGTCTGGTGAGAGCAGGCGACGCCATGGTGGAATCGATGATGAGCGGGATGCCATGCGCATGAGCCAGGTTGGCCAGGAGCGGGATATCAGGTACATACAGCGTCGGATTGCTGGGGAACTCGACATAGAGGAAGCGGGTGCGGTCATCGATCTTCCGTTCCCACTGCTCGATGTCGGTGGGTCGGTCGATCCAGCGTACCTGCCAGCCTGATTTCGGGTAGGTGATCGCAAAGAGTTGCTGTGTCCCGCCATAGACGCGATTGGAGGAGACGAAGTTGTCGCCGATCTCGAGGAAGGCCATGGTGGCCATCATGATTGCCGACATTCCGGACGAGGTGCAGAGCCCCTGGGTCAGTTCGGGCACACCGAGACCTTCGAGCGCCGCGAGCTTCCAGGCAAGATGGTCGGGGTTGATGTTGTCGATGCGGGTGTACGCCTTGTTCGGGTCGTCCGTGGTCTGATACGAGAGCATCAGTACCCCATCGACGAGGCTGTCATACGTGCCGCCGGCTGTGGTCATGAAGAGCGGCAGGGTCAGGGATTTGTACCGCGCCATGTCCTCTCTGCCGTACATGCCCCAGAGGGCTACCGTATCAAAGGCCTGGTTCTTGGTCGCACGCATCTGCTCGGCTCTTCCTCGGACAATGCCAGCGCTCCGTTCTTTGAAAAATTCCTCTTCGGTACGGGAATTTTCGAGACGGCTGGTCAGTTCCTTTTGCTTTTTGATCTCTTTTTGCAGATACATGCTTTCCGCCATCCATGCCTCCCCTGTAGGTAAATAGATACTGTCACGGCTCGCTGGGACGGGTGTTTGACTGATAGTAGCAGAGCCCTATTGGAAACTCAACTCGGGAGGTACGTTCCCGTTGGTTGACCGCTATCTCAGTCAGGGCAGGTTTTCATCCAGCCAGGAAGATGCCTGTTCGTAGCTTTTCTGTGGGGCCATGATGTGGCCGCCCTGGAATTCGAGCCAGGTGGTGTTCCAGCCCAGCGAGTCCAGGTAGTCGCGGTCACGGTGCATTTCCTGGTAACGGAAATCACTTGGACTGGCGAGGAAGACCCCCGTCTTGCCGGCCGGAAATCCGGAGACGACCCCTCCATAGGCCATCATGCCGGTGTTGATCACCAGAGCATTGATCCTCTCAGGATAGGCCATGGTCAAGGCATAGCAAGCCATGCCTCCTCCGGACATGCCGGAGCAGATGACCCGGCCGGGTGTGATGGCATATTCGCTCAGTATTTCGCCGAGGTCAGCTTTGATCTGGACCAGGACAGGATCGATGTCTATTCCGTTCCGGGAAACGGTCGAGGCCGCGATGAGCCACTGGTGACTGTCCGCCACTTCAGCCCAGGCCGAGATCATGGATGCCGCATCGGCTCCTGGTGACAGGGCATAGACGAGGGTATGGTCCTGGTCCGCATTGGTATCTTTGGGCAGGTAGAGCAGGTAGGTGCCCCTGTCTGCTG
>CAYOQW010000367.1:0-1519 GCA_964406175.1 uncultured Candidatus Saccharibacteria bacterium | reverse complement strand
GCATAACCACTACAGTATGCCTCGCAGACGATCCACCAACCTACGCGAGGGCTAAACATGAGACGACAACTGACTATCATCCTGGTCATCACTCAAAGCTTTCTGATGTGGCCTCTTGGCTGGGAGATCCCGACCGGTGTCGCTGATGAGCTCCCGATGCTGCCGCTGCTCATCACGGAAGTCCTGCCCGACCCTGCCCTCTCGCCGGAAAATCTCTATGAGTGGTTCGAGATCCACAACACATCTGACCAGGAACTGGTCATACCAGAACTGACGGTCGCCGATGCACTGCAAAACGATGTGCTGAAAAACATCGTCATCCCGGCTCTGGGCTACCACCTCGTTGCCGGTTCGGCACTCGCTCTGCCGGGAGTACCGACCGACACGATCTCTCTGGTGGCAGATGGCAAAATCGGCAACGGGCTCGCGAACACGAGCGACCGGGTGGCACTGATAGACCAGGCCGGACGGACGATCGACTCCGTCGACTGGGGCGGTCTGACCGCACCCGGTAGCCTCCGCATCCCAGCCCCCAGAGAAGGACGATCGCTCCATCGCTCTCCGGCTGACCGGGACACGAACACCGCTTCTGATTTTATCGAGCTTACTGAACCGACCCCGGGTGCTGCGTATGTCCCGCCTGCACCCGCCTTGCCCGGAACAACAGCCCAGCCGGGAGCTGTGCGTATAAGTGAAGTCCTGGCCGATCCGTCCCAGTCGCCGGAAAACGACTTTGAATGGCTGGAATTGTTCAATCCCGGCAACGGACCAGTCACCCTGCGTCAATGGTCCATCGCCGACAATTCCAGTCAGGTCGCTCTACCAGAGATCAACCTCTCAGCCAACAGCTATGTCATCCTCGCTCCCACTGACCAGGCATTGGCAGCTTTCGCTCCGGTCCCGTCACCTGTGGTCATCCTGAACAGAAGTATCGGTAATGGCCTGGCCAATAGCGGTGACAAGCTCGTCTTGAAAGACAGTACCGGGACGGTCATCGACCAGCTCTCCTGGGGCACGAACACTGACAGCATGATTCCCAGTATCCCCGCCGCAGCCGAAGGCTTCTCGATCCAACTCTGCCGATTTACATCAGTTGAAACCCTGGCGGCTGACTTCGACAACGGAGTACCAACCCCAGGACAGGCCTGTATGCTGCCAGTCGAACCGGAGCCACCAGCACCACCACCCGCGGACCCGCCGGTGAGCTCACCATTGCTGCCTCCCGGCGAACCGCTGCCGGTCAGCTCTCCACTGCAGTCGCCGAATGAACCAGAGCCGGACATCACCCCGCCTGCTCCGGTCGCATATTCGAACGCTGTCATCATCAATGAATTTCTGCCTGCTCCCAGTAACGTTGTCGACTGGGACTTGAACGGTGCCGCTGACAGCCAGGACGAATGGATCGAACTGATGAACACAGGTGGAAACCCGGTTGATCTGCAGGGCTGGTATCTGGACGATGGTGAAGGCGGCAGTGCTCCACACCGGATAGCCGATCAGACCAGCATCGACCCTGAAG
>CAYOQW010000366.1:0-1530 GCA_964406175.1 uncultured Candidatus Saccharibacteria bacterium | reverse complement strand
CGTACCGAGGGCACCGTTCACGACACGGCTGGTCGAGTCGCCGCTGAACTCCTTGGCGAGCTCGATAGCCTCGTCGATCGCGACCTTGGGCGGTACGGATTTGGCGATGTAGAGCTCATAGATGGCGATGCGCAGGATATTGAGGTCAAGTTTGGGGAGCTGTTTGATGGGCCATTCAGGAGCACAGCGGGCTATGAGCTGGTCGATCTGTTTCCTGTTCTTTTCGATCCCGTCGAGGAGCGAGTCCACGAGCTCCGAATCTTGCAGGGCAGGGAACAGGGCGTCGATGTCAGTATCCTGGTCCACGAACGCTTCCTGCTGGATGCGGATAGCGGTTGGTTTCAGTTCACAGACGTGGAAGCTGGCTTCGAACAGGGTCTGTAGGACAAGCTTGCGGGCTTCATGTCGGGCGTCGTAGGCGTTCTTGATCGGTTTTGACATTAGTTCTGGTACTCATCAAAAAGTGATTCATCATCGGAGTAAGGCTGGGGATGCGGAGCTGCCCGTGAAGCTGTGGGTTGGACGGATGGAAGCGATGATCGCAGGACATCACGGGGTTTGCTGCCGTCAGCAGGTCCGAGTACGCCCATTTGCTCCAGAATATCGATGATGCGGGCGGCTCGGGCGTAGCCGATACGAAGCCTCCGCTGGAGGAGAGAGGCTGAGCCACGTCCTTCCTTGAGCAGTTCTGCCAGCGCGTCGGGCAGGAGTTCGTCCTCCATGTCCATGCCGCCGCCGGAGCCTGGCATATCGATGGGCTGGGAGAGGACTTCCTCGATATAGTCAGGGCTGCCCTGTTTGGTCCAGTACTCAACGAGGCGCTCGACTTCGAGGTCGGACACATAGACACCCTGGAGACGGGTCATCTTGGCCATATCGGGCGCATGATAGAGCATGTCACCGCGTCCCAGGAGTTTTTCTCCACCAGGGGCATCGAGGACGACCCTGGAGTCGATCTGGGAGGCGACGGCGAAGCAGATGCGGGTAGGTATGTTCGCCTTGATCAGACCGGTCACAACGTCCACCGAGGGTCGCTGGGTGGCAAGTACGAGATGGATACCGGTCGCTCTGGACTTCTGGGCCAGGCGGCAGATATTTTCTTCGACTTCGACCGGCGAGGCGAGGATCAGGTCAGCCAATTCGTCCACGATGATGACGATGTAGGGAAGCCTGGTGGCCGCATCGTCCTGTTTTTCGTTGTAGAGCTCAAGATTTCGTGCTCCGGCGTTGGCGAATATCTTATAGCGCCGCTCCATTTCATTTATCGCCCATTTGAGACTGGATATCATGTTGCCGGGCTGGGTGATGACCTTGGTGAGCAGATGCGGGATGCCATTGTACCGTGAAAGTTCGACGACCTTGGGGTCGACCATGATGAATTTGACCTGGTCGGGATTGTATTTATAGAGGATGCTTGAAATGATGCTGTTGATGCAGACGCTCTTGCCCGAACCAGTCGAGCCAGCCACCAGGAGGTGAGGCATTCGCATGAGGTCGGCGATGAACACCTCGCCTGAAACGTTTTTACCG
>CAYOQW010000365.1:0-1535 GCA_964406175.1 uncultured Candidatus Saccharibacteria bacterium | reverse complement strand
GGTATAGCCTTCACTTACACCCTGTATCATGTTGGCGATCAAGGTCCGTCCGAGTCCATGCAATGCCCTCGCCCGTCTGCTTTCGTTCTTGCGCTCGACAGTGATGATCTGTCCCTCGATCTTGACGATGAGTTCAGGGAACAATGAACGGCTCAGAGTACCGAGCTTACCTTTGACGGTGATCAGTTCGCCTGCGATGGTGACTTCGACCTGAGCAGGAATGGTTATCGGTTGTCTTCCAATGCGTGACATAGTAGTGATCTAGCAATTAAAGGAATAAACAGTTTCTACCAGACAGTGCACACCAGCTCGCCGCCGGCCTTCTGCTGCAGGGCCTGGAACGTAGACATGACGCCAACTGATGTAGAAATGATCGTAAGATGGTTCTTTTTCCGATACTTGCGCAGTTCTTCGACTGCTACGTAGGAGCGCTGACCTGGTTTGCTGAGACGCTCTAAGCCATTGATCACCGGCCGCTTACCATCCATGGCGAGCACGACTGTTATGGTATGCTTCTTATCAAGTTCAGCGATCTCATAGGAATCAATGAACCGGTGCTCCTTCAGGAGGCGTACCACATCAAGTTTCAATTTGGATGCCGGGAAGGAAATGGTCGATTGTTTTCTTTCGGCAGCATTGCGAATGCGGGTGAGCATATCTGCAATGGGATCAGTATGTGCCATGGTTATAATATCCTCAATAATAACTACCAGCTGGCTTTCATAACGCCAGGAATTAGACCCTCAGAGGCACGTTCACGGAAACAGATACGGCACATACCGAATTTTCTGATAAAACCGCGTGGTCTTCCACACAGGTTACAGCGATGATAGTTGCGGACAGGAAAAGCCTGTTTCTTCAACGCGCGGGCGATCATACTTTTCTTAGCCATGAGCTGGATCTCTCAGTAGATAAACTAATCGCGAAAAGGCATACCAAGTTCTTTGAGCAACACTCTTGCGTCATTGTCCGACTTGGCAGACGTCACGATCGTGACTTCCATGCCCCGGACTTTGTCGATGCTTTCATACTGGATCTCAGGGAAGACTATCTGCTCCTTGATGCCCAGATTATAGTTCCCGTGTCCATCAAAAGAATCAGCGCTCACCCCGCGGAAATCCCGTACGCGAGGAAGAGCAATATGGACAAGCCGTTCGAAAAAAGCATACATACGTTCGCTCCGCAACGTGACCTTCAAGCCGATCTTCATGCCAGTGCGAAGCTTGAACGTAGCGATCGACATTTTGGCCTTGGTCGTCACTGCTTTCTGACCAGTGATACTCTCAAGATCAGCCATGGCCCGGTCAATGCTATTGGGGGTAAGGACCGCCTCACCCATCGCAATGCTGACAACGATCTTCTGCATGCGGGGTACCGCATGAATATTTGTACAGCCGAGGAGTTCTTTGAGTCGCGGGGCGATCTCTTTCGTATATTGTTCCTGCAATCTCGTTGTCATACCTGGGCACGTCTTTAAAAAATTAGGAAACTTAATCGATCACCTGTTCACATTTTTTGCAATATCTTACTTTGGC
>CAYOQW010000364.1:0-1541 GCA_964406175.1 uncultured Candidatus Saccharibacteria bacterium | reverse complement strand
CAGTACCCCCGGCGGATGCTGCGAGCAGCAGGCATTCATCAGACGACCGCAGGTCTGGGAACGAACAGCCAGGACGCAGATACCTGGCCTGCAGATCATAGATACCGCTCTTCGGGCAGCTGAAGAACCGACGGTCAACTGACCGGGTATTTCTCAATATCAGCTGACTGGCCTCTCGGCAGTGCCACACTTGTTCATTGTACGCAGCCACATCGAGCTCATAGTCGATACCCATGTGCTCAAGGAGGTGGAACAGCAGCATCGGGATCTCTGAACTTTCTAACTGCAGCTTGGTGAAGACCGGAATGGATGCGATGAGACGGGCATTATTCTCAATGATATACACCTTCCCGGAACCATCCTCTACGACCAGGTCGAGCCCGAAAATCCCCCGATAACCCTGTCCCTTCATGTACTCTCCCATCGATCGCACCAGAGACCTGATCCGGTCATCGGTCACGGGAGAAAAATGGTAGTCATACGCATAATCATTACCGCTGGTCCCGCCGGCAAAACGGTTGAATTCGGTCTGTCCGATGATCTGATGAAAATAATGGCTATGGAGAATCCCTGCAGTGCTCACGCAGGCATTGATGGTCAGCGTCTGCCCCGATATGAACCGGGAGCACTTGATCCTCCGCTCCTCATTGGACGCGGCAAAGGCACCGTACTCATCAGCAGACGTGATGAACACCGTACTGTTGCCCGCAAAACCGCGCGAGAACTGGATCACGAACGATCCGCCGAGTCGGGACGTCAGATGATCGTACGAAAGGTCTGAAACCCTGCCGATGAGCGACTCTATCGCGCCCTGCCCCAGGTCTTCCAGTTCGGACAGGATACTGATCTTGTCTTCAAATCTTCGGTTAAGCCGGCTGTCCACCGCGAGCAGGCGATACCCGCACTCTGCCGCTGCTTTTTCGGCCGCCGGAGAGGTCTTGAACACGATGATCTGCGACTGCTCTCCGCGGCTGACCTGAGTGATGAACGCCTGGGCAGCCGGCAGCCGCAGGAGTGAACTGGAAGACCGCTTGAACGCTGGATCCAGGTCAGGTACATCTCTCTGCGCACAGAATACCGGGATGCCTTTGGCTTCCAGTTGATCGACCGTCGAGCTCATATCAGCACATACCACTGAATAGCGTGGCAGGACCTCCTCCAGACCAATTGCCCAGTTCGGGTCCGGGACGACATAAAAAAAAGGTACATTGAGGTGCTTTTGTAGGAGAGACCCGATCGAAGATATGGTAGTGAGGAGCATCACGATCCCTCTAGTAATGTGCACCCACCCAGGCTCGGGCTTCGTCAAATGAATTGATGACCGCGAAAGGAAGTGCCTGCGCATTGTCACTCGGATAGGTCTTCCCCGTCAAGACACAGACGACATTCCCTCCGACCTGACCCAGCTGGACAGCCTTCTGGACCGCTGCCAGACTCGCGCAGCCCTCCCAGGAAGTCTCGATACCCAGCTCGATCAGCGAGCTTGTGGCAGCCGCAAGCTCATCGGGGGTCACGTACCAGCCCGAGCCCCCGGTCTGCTT
>CAYOQW010000363.1:0-1547 GCA_964406175.1 uncultured Candidatus Saccharibacteria bacterium | reverse complement strand
TGGAAAGCCTAAGTCAAAGTTCGACTGACGGGACAGACGAGGGGGTGCCCGTAGCGGGCACCCCCTCGTTTCTTTTTCAACCGCCGGCTATCTCGCTGTATAACTATGGATCACTAGAGCCTTGCCCTGGATGACCACCTCGACCTGGGTCTTGCAGAACTCGTTACGCAGTGTTCTGGTTTCGCCAAAAGACGACATGACCGTGGACCCCGCCAGAAGCGGGAACCGGCAGCCCCGGTATTTGACCTCCAGCCTGTCAGTCAAAGGCACCACGGACAAACGATCTCCGACCTGTCCTCTCAGTACCAGGGTCGCATCGGTCACTGCTTGCACCTCCAACCCCGGGGAACAAAGACTGATGGTGAGATCGTTCGTACCGTACTCCTCCCCCAGGTCCTGCGCCAGGAATAATAAAAACGCATTGCCGAACAGATGGTCGACCTCACCGTGCGCCGCCTCCCAGCCGAACAGTTTGATCTCTCCTGCACCCTCCCCTATAGCGATGCGCACTGCCAGTTCTCCATCGGTAAAGTCCTTGTCTTTTGGAAATTGCCGTTTCGCAACGTCGCTATAGCGGGCCAGGGTCTCAGGCGATACAGAATCCAGATCCCCTGCTATGAGATCCGGCAGGATCCCTAAGCGGTCAAAGAACTCGAGCGCCCCATCCACCGCGACGACGGATACTTTCTGACCTGCCTCTCTGATCGCATCGATATAAAAAGCAGTCCTGCTGCTGTCATATACACCGTTCAAAAAGATCACGACACACGCCTTGTGTTCAACCATCGCTCATCTCCCTGCATTGTCCAAATAGCCCCCAGCCATTATACTGGATACATAGTTAGACTCGAAACGGAACAAACATGGCAAAAGAAAAAGACCTGCGTGCCTTTATGGAAGGCCTGGCCCTGGGAGCAGGCGATGTGCTCATGTCCTACTATCAGCGTGATCCCAAGACCGAATTAAAGAAAAAAAATGATGTGGTGACCGAGGCGGACCTAAAAGTGGAAAAGCTCGTGGTCGACCGCATCCGCAAAACATTTCCTGACCATAAGATCATCTCAGAGGAAACGGTCAAAGACCAGTTCGGCCCTGATGACCTGGTATGGGTCATCGACCCGCTGGACGGGACGAATAATTTTTCCACGGGATTCCCCAGCTTCTGCACCTCTATCGCCCTGTGGCAGGGAGATACTGCGCTGATGGGTGTCATCTATGCCCCGGTGTACAAGGACCTGTATTTCGCAGAAAAGGGTTTCGGAGCCTACAAGAACGGACATCCGCTCCAGGTGAGTACCAATGAACATGCCCGGCTCACCCTGCTCGCTGAGCTTCCGCTAAGTGAACTTCGGACCGCCCAGGGAACGCACAGAGTACTCGGAGACCTCCTCCCGCATATTGCGCACCTTCGGCTCATGGGTGCGGTCGCGCTCGACCTGGTCTCCGTCGCCTCCTTGAGCGGCTGTGTCTGCTATGTGTCGCATTGTAAACCCTGGGACCTGGCCGCCGGTACGCTCATCGCTGCCGAAGCTGGAGCACAGGTCACC
>CAYOQW010000362.1:0-1564 GCA_964406175.1 uncultured Candidatus Saccharibacteria bacterium | reverse complement strand
CAGGAAATGCTGTCGCCGACGTCAGCACTGGTGGGCAGAGGACTGGGCAGCCGGTGCGCCCTGGTGACCGATGGCCGGTTCTCAGGCGGTACCAGGGGCATCGCGGTGGGCCACGTATCGCCCGAGGCGGCCGAGGGCGGCCCGATCGCCTTGATCGAAAATGGTGATACGATCACCATCGACCTCACGAACGGCCAGCTGAACGTTGACATCGGTGAGGACGAGATGCTCATGCGCCGTCAGGCCTGGGAGCTGCGGGGCTGGCAGCCGGCAGCCCGGTCCGGCTGGCTCAAGCGCTACGCCAGCCAGGTCGGCAATGCCAGCAGGGGAGCGGTGCTGGGAACCACAGGGAAAGGATAAGGATGCGAGACCTCTCGAGAAGAGGGGAATCAGCTTCCCCCTTTATGAAAGGGGGATAGAGGGGGATTTGTCTGTCCTCCTGGTGATCAGCAAAATCCCTCCTAACCTCCCTTTCATAAAGGGAGGGACTCATTTCCCCCAGCAGGGTCAGATATTTACCAATAATTTCAAAAGGAACCAGTATGGCTATCATGAATTTCGGCGGGGTGCAGGAAGAGGTGGTGACACGGGACGAGTTCAGTCTGGACCGGGCCAAAGAAGTTTTGAAAGATGAAGTCATCGCCGTGCTCGGGTATGGTGTGCAGGGCCCTGGCCAGAGTATGAACATGCGCGACCAGGGATTCAAGGTCATCATCGGCCAGCGCCAGGGCTCGAAGTCCTACGCCAAAGCCGTCGCTGACGGCTGGATCCCCGGAGAGACCTTGTTCGACCTCGAAGAGGCTGCCAAGCGCGGGACGATCATCCAGTACCTGCTCTCGGATGCAGGCCAGAAGAGCTTTTTCCCGACGCTGCTGCCGTATCTGACCAAAGGGAAGACGCTCTATTTTTCCCATGGTTTTTCTATCACCTACAAAGAGCAGACCGGCGTCATCCCGCCGGACGATATCGACGTGGTGCTGGCCGCACCCAAGGGGTCGGGTCTGTCGGTGCGTCGTAACTTTCTCGACGGCAGCGGCATCAACAGCAGTTATGCCGTCTTTCAGGACTACAGCGGCCATGCCCGGGACAAAGCAATCGCCCTGGGTATCGCCATCGGTTCCGGTTTCCTGTTCCCGACTACGTTTGAAAAAGAAGTCTACAGCGATCTGACGGGCGAACGTGGCGTGCTCATGGGTGCCCTCGCAGGCATCATCGAAGCTCAGTACGCCGAGCTTCGCCGTCACGGTCATAGCCCGAGCGAGTCCTTCAATGAGACCGTCGAGGAGCTCACGCAGAGCCTCATCAGACTGGTGGCCGAAAACGGCATGGACTGGATGTTCGCCAATACTTCGACCACAGCCCAGCGAGGGGCACTGGACTGGAAAGGTAAATTTCGCACTGCCGTGGAGCCGGTCTTTGCCGACCTGTACCGCAGCGTCGAGGACGGCACCGAGTGCCGTATCGTCCTCGACCGCAACGGCCAGGCTGACTACCGGGAAAAGCTCGATGCCGAGCTCGATGAGATCGGCAAGTCCGAGCTCTGGCAGGCAGGGAAGACCGTCAG
>CAYOQW010000361.1:0-1574 GCA_964406175.1 uncultured Candidatus Saccharibacteria bacterium | reverse complement strand
CTTATCCTCTCTGATTATTCACCACCCTGCTCTCTTATGACTGAAACACCATCAGATGGAATTGAAATACAGAATGACGACGCCAGCGTTCGCAGTACCCGAACGGTGCTTGACCGAGGAGAGATCAAGGATCCGGAACACCCGGAACGCAATATAGCAGCTACAGAATATGTCAAGATCAAGGCTGACAATTGGGAAGATGCACTCCGGGAAACAGGACGCATCGTACGAGATGACGCTCAAAGGATCCTGACCCGACGCATCACCAGCATGGGGAAAGAGTCCTTTTATCAGCAGCTCTCGCTTTCCCGGCAGATCCTGGCCAATCTTGAAGAAAAGTGTCATCAGGAATCAGAAAATGCCAATGTGGTCCACGCCATACACCAGTACCGTGTTCATATGGCCTGTCGCGCATCAACTGCTCTCGAAGGCTTTGTTCCACCGTTCCCGCTTCCCGAGGACACAACGCCAGAAGAACTGGCACTGCTGGAGCAGAATGACAATCTGGCATGCATGACATTCATGTTCCGGCTCAAGGATGGCGTTCTGCTGGTGCACTCAGAAGAAGACAATGAATCAAAGGATGCCTATACCAACCGGCTGGTCAAATATTCTGTGGGAGGTAAAGAATTCCTCTGCTACCTCTACCCGAAGCTACTGCCCGGTATCGGCGCTGTTGTTTCCTCTGATGTGTATCATGCGGATGATTATCTAAAACCTCTTACCGACGCCTATCATGACCCTTCTGAAAAAAGAGCGGGATTGGTCAATATGGTCGGGCACATGCTCCTCATGAATGAATTCCAGCCAGGAGAGACTGTTTCCCCAGAGGGAGACCGCCTGACCATCGAACATCTGGTACGGGCGCTCGGAGGTGTTTATGATGCAACATCATTTACGCGAGCAAGCAGGAACCGGGAAGGAGTCCAGATAGCAACACATATCGTGCAGGATGCATCGCCCTCCCCGCTCCCTCGCCATTTGGAAAGTGCCCCCGGTTCTACCATGTTCTGTCAGGGGACCTATCCGCTCCACGATATACCAGCCGATATCAGAAGAGCGGCGAAACACCAGAACAACCAAAGAGAAAGACTCTATATTCGCGACACGATCGTACGGATGTTGACCCGGTTCGATCTGTTCAGAAAAGGTCCTGAGCTCGCTCAACTGGCCAACGCCCTCATGAGACATCGCGACATGGCCGCGCCAGACCTGCTCAATGCCTTTCTCAAGCGGATCCATGCTATCGATAATAAGCTCAAGCTCAATCAGACACACAATTGGCTGATCAATGATGAAATTGCCAGAAGAGCCTTGTTCGTCATGATCATGACCGATGAGGGTTCCTGGTCTGCCATCATCCCTCAAGGACAGTTACCAGTACACATTGACGCATCACAGCTGGAGCTGCTGACAACGCTTCATGGTGAAGATGCGGCCACGATGGACGTGCATCTCGTTCACCTTGCTTCTCCCTCTATTGATGCAAATACTTGATCACGCCCCTTCCATACCTGTTGCTGTAGAAGTCGCGATACATTCCGGACTCCTGAAAGGAGAACGGAATGCACACC
>CAYOQW010000360.1:0-1575 GCA_964406175.1 uncultured Candidatus Saccharibacteria bacterium | reverse complement strand
GTCTGTACCAGTGCGGTTATAACGTCCCGGATCTCCCGTCCCCGCTCGACTTTAATCATGTGAGCCCCTGCATCCAGGAGCCGCTTCGCGTTGTCCAGTGCCTGTCCTGGGTTCTCGTACGAACCGTAGGGCATATCACCAACAATCACGGGGCCGGCAGCCCCTCTCGCTACCGCTGCCGTATGCCGTACCATGTCGTCCATGGTCACGTCGCGAGTGGAAGAATAACCAAGTACCACCATGCCCAGACTGTCGCCTACCAGGAGCATATCGACCCCGGCCCGGGAGAGGATCTTGGCCATGGCATAGTCATAACAGGTCAGCATGCTGATCTTCTGACCCATCGCTTTCTTTTGCTGAAGTTCGTCGATCGTCATGATACCTGCTCCCTTCCGATCGCCAGAGCACCCCGCACCACGCCCTGCCGGGCATGGTCAGGAAAAACGAACATACCTCCGAAGAGGGCTGCGACTGACGAAAAAACTGACTGCATCAGAGGACTCTCGATCACGTGTCCGATCACCACGACCTGCTCCATCCGCTCTGCCCGGGCGATGACCAGTGCCAGTCTCGCTATGCTCTGGCCGACCATGGTCACCAGCCCTCGGGCGATGTCCGGTCTGGAAAATTTTTGCATATCTGGCTGCCTGGCGACGTTACCAAAATGCGAAGCTGTGGACTTCGCAGACACGATCCCGATGTCGCCTCCTACAATATCCATGACCGACAGGTCAACCGCACCCGCGGTTCCCTCCCGGGCAAGCGATTCGACCTCAGCAAAACTGGCCGTCTGAAGCAGCAGCCGGACGAGACCAAGTAATGTCCCTCCACCAAGTCCGCTTCCTCCGACAT
Organism: uncultured Candidatus Saccharibacteria bacterium; assembly: GCA_964406175.1. GTDB lineage: Bacteria > Patescibacteriota > CG2-30-54-11 > CG2-30-54-11 > CG2-30-54-11 > CG2-30-54-11. Next base: position 723 of record CAYOQW010000360.1, on the reverse strand, counting down.
GGCGGGTCTGATCACCTGTCGCGGCCACCATGGCGGTCCCGGTCCCCAGACTCACGACCAGTGCCTGCTTTAATCCTGACATGACAAGCCCGCCACGGCCAATAGCCTCGATCTCAGAGACATGCTGCAGTGGAAATTGTGAAGTCGACTCGATCAGGGAATTTGATCCTCCGGTCACGAAAATTCCGCCCGGTGACAGGACGAGGAGATCATCAAGGATACGTCGCACGCCGGCCAGTGAAACAGTGACCTCACTGGTCGGATAGTCCAATACCAGCTCGGTCCCGTCAACACGGCTCAGAACTGCGTTGACCGAGGTACCGCCAAAATCGATACTGACGATGTCAGGACACATGGGTCACCTCTTCCCTTTGGGCAGGATCTCGAGTGCAGCGTCGATGATAGAGCGTGCGAGCAGAGCCTTGTGTGTTTCACTGATCACCTTTTTCCCACCCTGTGCGTCCAGGATCACCGCCTGTCCCCTCGACCCGCCGATCGATGAAACCCCGTTCGCCACGATGAGATCAAGTTTTTTGGCGGTAAGTTTTGCCTGAGCATTTTTCAAAAGGTCATCCGTTTCCAGTGCAAAGCCGACGACGACCTGCCCGACTTTCCGAGCGGCTGTGATCGAAGCGATGATGTCGGGGTTCTGCTCGAGGACCAGAGTCAAACCTCTCCCTGACTTTTTTTTCAATTTAGAGGATGCCTGCTGAACGCTGCGAA
>CAYOQW010000359.1:0-1575 GCA_964406175.1 uncultured Candidatus Saccharibacteria bacterium | reverse complement strand
TCATCTACATAGCTCTGACCGCAGCCATCGCTCTCATGCTGACTAGCTTTCTGGTCAGCATCATGAAGGGCAAAAACCACTTCGAACAGCGGCGGGAAGTAAATGACAATGCCAGCATCGCTCTCGAACGTGTGAGATCTGATATTTCCACCGCACAGTCAGTCACCGCAGCCGGTGATGGTGTTCTCACGCTCGCGAGAGCTGATGGGACGACAGTCTCCCTGAACGTTGATCAAGGTATCTTGTACCGGCAGGTTGATACCTCTGCAGCGGTCGCGGTCACGACGGACACGGTCTTCATCGACAATTTCCTGACCACCGATATACCGGCGTATGACCCGGCCCACCCGCATACGGTACAAACCGCTCTCTCAGCATACGTAAAGCTTTCCCCGGAGATCCGCATCGAACTCAGTACCACTTACTCACTTCCCTCACGATGAACACCATGAAACAACGCGGTTCTATCCTGATCTCAGCCCTGCTCATCGCAGGCACAGCACTCGCCATTGCCCTGTCCCTCTCTCTGATCGGGATCAGAGGTGCCTCTTCGACCGCCCGGGTCGGTCAAAAGGAGCAGATCACTCAGGCTGCCCTGGGCGCTGTCTATGATGCCTCAGAACGGTTCAAGAGGGAACCTGCGCTCGGGGACACCCCGGTCGACGATACCCTGACCCTCGGAACGATCACCGTGAACCGACATCTGGAAACTACAGGTACAGTGAAACGCATCACCGCGCAGGCGTCCTTGAATCGAGCGACCATTACGCTGACAGCGGACTATGATCCGGTCACTCACACGCTTACCTTCAGTCTGTAAAAAGAACAGCCCCCCTGACCGCGGTCGCAGGGGGGCTTTGAAAAACAAACCATGATCATCAGCCAAAAAAGTAGACGCGTTGCATGCAACGCGTCTACGATCCTGACCGATGGCAACCTAGTCGATCTTCTCGAACTTGCTGCCCAGAGCTCCGCAGACCGGGCAGGTATCCGGCGCACGTCTGGCATGAGTATGGCCGCAGATGGGGCAGACGTAATAGCTGTAGTTCTCGGTCCCCTCTTCCTCGAGATTGGCAGACATCTCGCGATACAGCTGCTCATGGACCTTTTCTACTTCCCAGGCCCAGCGAAAACTCTTGAGCGCGTTCTGATGATGCTCGGCCTGAGCGTCCTCGATGAAGCCGGGATACATGGAATTCACTTCATAATTTTCACCAGAGATCGCGGCGAGCAGATTCTCGGTCGTGGATTTGATCTCTCCCGCAGCCCGAAAATGGTTCAGTGCATGCACGGTCTCCGCATGAGCCGCCGCCCGGAATAGCCTGGCTGCCTGAGGATAGCCATCCTCCTCCGCCTTGCGGGCAAAGGCCAGATACTTGCGGTTGGCCTGGGATTCTCCGGCAAACGCGGCCATGAGATCGTCGAGAGCTTTGGGCATGGGAGCCTCCATTGGATGATTAATCGTTCGAAACTACCCTACCGGCTGTGTACCCGATTGTCAAGCTGACCAAGCTGCAATCCTGTAGAAGTCGCGATACATTCCGGACTCCTGAAAGGAGAACGGGATGCACACCG
>CAYOQW010000358.1:868-1582 GCA_964406175.1 uncultured Candidatus Saccharibacteria bacterium | reverse complement strand
GGTCTGCTCCTGGATGGTTCCGCTATAAAGAGTCGACTGCCTCTTGTTGTCCGCGCTGAAAAGCCGCACTACCTGGGTCGGCGACCCCTGAGCTCCGACCTCAGTGTCGGTCAGACCAAGGTCAGCACAGGTCCAGGTCGTGACCACCTTCCGGGCTGACTTCATGATGGCGATGGCATGTGGGTAGCGGGGTTCATTGGCCTGCTCCGTCACCGCGATGACCACAGGTAAGGGAGCCGTCACCTCCTGGGTGCCGCAGTCAACCGTACGAGTGGCCCCCATGGTCACATGGGGGGCAGGGGCGATCCCCCCGTGGTCGCCCTCCTGTATTTCGATCCGCGTCACCGCGGTCACATGAGGTACTCCCAAGAACTCAGCGATCTGGACCGGTACCTGTCCGGTATCAGCATCAAGCGAATGGCTCCCGCAGATGACCAGGTCATAGGCGCCAAGTTTCTTGACAGCTTTGGCCACGACCCGCGCGGTCGCCAGCGTATCTGCCCCGGCAAACGCCCGGTCAGACAGCAGGTAGCCGTCATCACAACCCAGTGCCAGAGCCTCACGAAGCACCGCTGCCGCCTGCGGAGGCCCCATGGTGATGACGGTAACCGTCCCGCCGAACCGCTCCTTGATCCGCAGCCCTTCCTCGATGGCGAATTCATCGAAGGGATTGAGAATGGAGGGAACTCCATCACGCACCAGGGTGTTTGTCTT
>CAYOQW010000358.1:0-858 GCA_964406175.1 uncultured Candidatus Saccharibacteria bacterium | reverse complement strand
GACCGAAATACGGCTATCAGCCCTGAGCGCAGACTCGCGGAGTCGAAGGGCTGCCTCGACCGCATGGCGGTCCGGCAGGTTCATGACGAGCTCCGCCGACGTCCTGACGATATTGTTCGTCCTGGGGTCGAACTGCAGACTGTCCTGCTTTGGTATGGCTTTGATGCAGACGATGATATGCATGGATCTCGTATTTCAAAAGCTGAGGTAACAACATGGGTATGTCATCCCGGACACCGATCCGGGATCCAGAAATATAAAAGAGAAAAAAATGTCACCCTGAGCAATGTCCGCGAAACGAAGGGTCTGCATTGGTTATCTATTACCCTTCACGATCGCCCGTCCTATCATGAGCCGCAGTACCTCTGACGCCCCCTCACCGATCTCAGACAGTTTGGCATTACGCAGATAGCGTTCTGATGAAGCATCGCGGGTATACCCATAGCCACCCTGAAGCTGAATAGCATCCAGGCAGACCTTCGTCGCCATCTCTGAGGCGAACACCTTGGCCTGGGCTGCTTCCCGGCTGTACGGCTTGCCGTCATCCATGAGCTGGGCTGCTCGATAGACCAGAAGTCGGGCAGCCTGGATAGCCGTGTCCATGTCGGCCAGTTTGAACTGGACCGTCTGCTGATCGGCGATCATCTTGCCAAAGGCCTTGCGTGAGCGAACATACCCAAGAGCTTCTTCCATGGCAGCCACGGCGGTCCCGCAGCTGATCGCCCCGATCGAGATACGGCCACCGTTCAGGATATCCATGGCGATCTTGAACCCATCGCCCTCATTGCCAAGGAGCTGCGCAGATGGAACTTTGATTTTCTCAAGTATCAGTTCTGTCGTGTGCGATCCCCGCATCCC
>CAYOQW010000357.1:0-1587 GCA_964406175.1 uncultured Candidatus Saccharibacteria bacterium | reverse complement strand
TGATATCTAAAATTTTTTTAAGTCTGATACTACCATATCCGATAAGTAAACAGCCAACAAGTGCATTCAGTGACCGTATGACTATAGGCGGTACGGTGTCTCTGATCAATGAGAACAGGAGAACTGAGGTGCCCATGAAGAGAAGTGTCGCCAGTCCGGTCGAAAACCCGAACATGACCAGTTCGCGACGTGTATAGTTGCACTCGACTGCTTTGGCCGCAAAGATACTGGTCCAGAAGACGATGGTCATGGGGCTCGAGATGGTGAGAAAAAACGTGGAAGTAAAACTGGCTAGGATATCCGAAGCTGCAGAGATATCGGCAGTTGACGCTGTTTGACTGAGGACATTCTTGATCATGAGAAAGCCAAAGATCACCAGGACGATCGAGCTCAAGCCTCCAAAGATTCTTTTGACCCTATTTCGCTCCAGCACGGCCCCGATGCCAAGTATCGCCAGCGTGATGTACAGGTAGTCAACCAGCGTGACCGCCACGGTGGCCGCGAGACCATCGAGCAGGGTGCGGTACATCGTGATGCTGATGATGAAGAAGAACACAGGCCCGATCGCCAGCTGCAGCAGTAAGCCGGTGGCCAGGCCGTTCCGGAAGATCTTCATGTGAGAACCAGTTATGTAGTAGTCCGTCTAAGTCTGTCATTCCTGCGAAGGCAGGAATCTACTAACATTCTAGCAGCAGTGCTGTTCAGGTATCAGGTGGATTCCCCGGCCTTGCGAGGCTCGACTCAGAAGGCGGCTGCTTTCGCAGGAATGACATCAGCAGGACTGGCCGAAGGCGGTGACTTTCTGGCCGGTTACGGTGCGTTTGAACTTGCCGAGCTCGGTGAGCTGCTTGATCTGATCCTGGTCAAATACCGGTCCGTCCTGACAGACGAGCTGGCCGTTCATGGAGCACTGGTCGCAGATGCCGATACCGCATTTCATATAGCGCTCCAGCGAGAACTGAAAGGGCACATCGTGATAGCCGAGGACCTCGCGAAGTTTGACCAGCATAATCTCCGGACCGCAGGCGTAGACCTGCTCAAAGACATTACTTTTCAGAAGTTCTTCGACCTGTTCATGAGCATAGCCTTTGTTCCCGAGAGTTCCATCATCAGAGCAGGGATGCATGACGCAGCCAAGCTCCTCGAGGGCTTTCAAATGAAAGGCTTCGGAAGCGGTTTTGAACGCTGCGACGATATGGGTTTCCAGACCCTTGGCTCTGCAGACCGTGGCCAGATGGGAAACGGAAGCGAGACCGCAGCCGGCACCGACGATGAGGACTTTTTGGCCGATCAGGCGGAAGCCTTTGCCGTAGGGGCCGCGATAGCCGAGCTTGTCGCCTGGTTTCATGGTCCGCAGCTGATTGGTATAGGCACCGATGCAGGCGATCGAGATAGTGAGCGGATCCGGTGCAAGCACAGAAAAAGGTTTTTCGTCCACACCAGGCACCCACAGCATGATGAACTGGCCCGGCTCCATGTCGATCCGGGCATCCAGCGTGAGGGTGACCATGCGTTCATTGTCCAGGGTGACAGCGGTGATCGGTACGACTTTGGGGACGCCGGCGAGAAGTGTATGTGACATGTGGT
>CAYOQW010000356.1:0-1592 GCA_964406175.1 uncultured Candidatus Saccharibacteria bacterium | reverse complement strand
GACGTCTACGAGCAGCTCCGACAGCGGGGCTCGTTCGCTGGCAAACTGGTCCTGGTCGGGAAGTCAGGCTGGTTCCTCAGCACGTTCCATGAACGACTTGGAAAAATGGATCCTGCCATCCGCTCTGATATCGTCCTGACCGGCTATGTGCCGGACGAGGACCTGTCACTGTTCTACTCAGCGGCCCAGGTGTTCCTCTACCCGTCGTTCTATGAGGGGTTCGGTCTGCCGCCGCTGGAAGCCATGACCTGCGGATGTCCGGTCGTGGTCGCAGATAATTCGTCGCTGCCGGAGGTGGTGAACGACGGGGGTATCCTCGTCCCGGCTGATGACAGCGGGAAGTGGGTCGAGGCGGTAGAACAGGTTTTGTCCGACCGTGCCTTCCGTGCTAAACTATCCGAGTCCGCTTTGGCGGTGAGCAAGCGTTTCACCTGGGATCAGCATGTGCAGACGGTGGTGGGGATGTATGATGAGATATGCGTCATTCCCGTGACAAGGTCCTCTGAAGCGTCCTCGCGAATGGGGAAAACGGGAATCCCCGCCATTGGCGAGGCTCGCCTAAGAAGGCGGCAGAAATAAAAAAAAGAAAAATCTTATTCTTTCCTTTTTCTCTGTTTTTTCTGGATCCCCGGGTCTTCGCCCGAGGATGACAACGATAACAGTCGAGGATGACAGACCATTCAAACTATAAGCAAGTAAACACGTCAATGACTTCCAAGACCAATCATAACTATATGGAACTCATCCTGCGTCTGGCCTGGACCGACTTCAAACTGCGGTACCAGGGATCAGTGCTGGGTTTCCTGTGGTCACTTCTGAAACCGCTGCTCCAGTTCGTTGTGCTGTACGTCGTGTTCTCGATCTTCATGCGACTGGCAGTCCCCAACTATCAGCTGTACCTGCTGCTCGGCATCATGATCTGGAATTATTTCTCCGAAGGGACCAACTCCGGGCTGTATTCGCTGGCGAGCAAGTCAAATATCATCAAAAAAGTTTATTTTCCCCGCATCATCGTGGTCCTGGCGTCCAGCCTGCATACCCTGCTCACCATGCTGCTCAATCTGCTGGTGTTCTTCTTTTTCTTCATCCTGTCAGGCAAGACTTTCCCCTGGACCGGTTTTCTGCTCATCATCGACCTCGCAGTACTGTATATACTGGTGCTTGGGATTTCTCTTATTCTCAGCGTGACGTTTTTGAAATTTCGCGACATCAACCAGATCTGGGAAGTGTTCCTCATGTCCGCCTTCTACCTGTCCCCGATCATCTATCCGCTTGAGTTTATCCCCGAGAAATACCGGCTGGTCCTGTTCCTCAACCCTCTGACCGGGCTCATCCAGTATGCCCGGCTGCTCGTGCTCGAAGGCACTCTGCCGTCACTCGGCGGGGTGGCCTATGTCGGCGGGACGTCGGTTGGATTGCTCCTGCTCGGGCTGTTCCTGTTCACGAAGTTTTCGCACAAGGCGGCGGAAGAATTGTAGGATACAAGGACAATTGAACATATGTTTAGAGAATTGATGTGTTTTGACCGCTCAGTCGAAAAGTGGAAAGTCGTTGCAATTGTTGATTGAAATGTACATAGAAAATCGTATACC
>CAYOQW010000355.1:0-1603 GCA_964406175.1 uncultured Candidatus Saccharibacteria bacterium | reverse complement strand
CAATTATTCTGTATTGTCGGTGAAAGACCCTCCCTCCGGAGGGTCTTTTTGTATAACAGCATAGTGTGGTTTCCTGACCAAGAGACTGGTATACTAGAGGACTGCTACTATTCTGCTTCTATATCGGGATTAGCATGACGGATGAGTTCGAAAACACACCTATGCCCTCAAGCTCACTGGACAGATCTGGTGAGATTGCTGATGTCGTGGGGCAGGTAGCACAACTGCTGATGGAGATCACCGCAGTTCTGCCTGACGTTGGATCGGTCCTGGCACGAACTCAGCAGATCATGGATCTGCTCTTAACGAGAGGGCTTGAAGGGATCTGAACGCGTTGGTACCTATCGCCCAAGTCATCTATCGATGGTATGAACGTATTGTCTTATCAGTGGCAGGATCGCCTGTAGATGAGCTGGCCGACGTCCCGGTAGGGGCGGCGTTCGCAGTCATCCAATTGCTGGGCAGGCACACTGCATTTGTTCGGGTTCCCTTGTATTTGAAATGTTCTGATCTGGTCCCGGCATCGTACCCGCCAGAGTATAAAAAGAGAGTTGAAGTCTGTGCTGCGCGGTATAAAACCGCTTTCGATGCATTGAGATCAATAAATGATCCCGATCCTGCGAGCAGTAGGAGGAACGTGCGAGACAGTCGCAGGGCATATCAGGAAGAAGTATATGAACGAGCAACGAGAGGGCAAATAGGGGGCCGAGTGCGGTCGATCCTGGAACGGCCCGGGAAGGAAGATGGCAGTGTACTGGAGCAGAAATGCCGCGATCTGGAGCGACAGTATCGTGCCATCACCTGGAGAGATGTTCATGCCGATATGGAGCATGTGTTCAGAGGTGATCTCATCACCAGACAATCTATAGAACAGAAATTACCTCCTGCAGACATGCTCTCTCTGATCCTCGACCGGCAGCGACTGTGGGATGAATCGGTCGCGGATTCATTACCCTCCCTGTATCTGCGAAGCCAGATCTTTGATGAACAGTTCGCCCTCAGCGGCAATACGTCGGACCCGCAGACTGAGATCGATACTGATCCCCGGGTGCTGATGGATGTCCTGCGGGGGTGTCATCTGTATCAGGGGATCATGACCCGAGTTGAGCTGGAGGTAGAACGCGGGCAGACTGAGGATGTCGTAGAGGCACTGATCGTTCTGTTCAATACGGAAAATGTCTTTCAGTTCATCTACCCTGATGTGACGCTGATCATGGACCACTTGGTGGCCAGGTACGGGACCCCGATGACCGCCGAAGCCCGTACGAAAATGGGCCACTTCCTGCAGGAGTCATTTTTTGCGGCTTCGACGACGAGTATCAATGACTGGGGGTATGCGCGGGATGTGTGTGCGGAGTTCGTGCATGCATTGCATGATGCTCACGTCGGTCCACTGCTGTGGCGCGACTGCGTCGACTATTGCACCAACGACCGCTGGCTCTATCCGCCATTCCTCTATCAGCTCAAGTATGTCCTGAGCCGCCAATACCCTGAAGCCGGGGCATCAGCTGATCTCTGTCAACTGTTGGGCATGTTCTATCAAAATGGTTCCGGAGATCTCCGTACGTTCATGGGTCAGGTGAATATCATCATCGGTATGGGG
>CAYOQW010000354.1:0-1614 GCA_964406175.1 uncultured Candidatus Saccharibacteria bacterium | reverse complement strand
TCCAGACACTTGGAGAATCCCCTGTCGCTGCTCAATTCCCGCCCGAAATGGCTGACCGCGTGATGCACGCCAGCCTCACCAATGACCGCATAGTCCTCATGGCCTCAGATGACCTCGGCAAGGAGACCGCGACCGCCGGTAACCTGATCACCCTTAGCCTGAACAGCACCGACGAGCAGGTCATCATAACCAGCTTCGCACGTCTGTCGCAAGGCGGTACGGTCAAGCAGCCGCTCAAAGTCGAATTCTGGGGCGCCCTCTATGGCCAGCTGACTGACAAATATGGTATCAATTGGATGGTGAACTGCGACACCCAGTCTGCCAAATAACCAGATGCTATGACGGAGGTTGCCATGGCCATGAAGCCAGCCGGTTCCATCGACGAATACATCGCCTCCTGTCCTCTAGAAGTTCAGGAATTACTGAGGTCCATGCGGAACGCGATCAGAGAAGTAACGCCTGACGCTGTCGAAGCGATCAGCTATGCTATGCCGACGTTCAAGCTGAACGGGATCAACCTGGTCCATTTCGCGGCGTTTGCTCATCACATCGGGTTCTACCCCACGCCCCGTGGGATCACCGCGTTCCCGGAAGAACTGGCACCCTACAAGCAGACCAAGGGAGCGGTCCAGTTCCCTCTCGATCAGCCTCTACCGCTTGCTGCGGTCAAAAAGATCACCGCTCTCAGAGTAGAACAGGTGACCAAAAAGTCTTGAAATCAGGTCTGATCTTCGATGAAATAGATCATGGCATCATGCATGAACTGTGCCAGACCGGGAGCGATAGCTTCATAGTTCGCAAAGAACCGGTCATCCAATACATAGATCTCCGCCAGACCCCGATAGATGGCGAGGGTCGGCTCATAAAAAACTCTCAACTGTTCATAATGACGTTTGACCAGCTGCTGCACCTGGTCGCTCTTCACCCCTGAGGGCATAGCCGCGGCGATCTCACGGATCAGGGCTTCGCGCTCCGCATTCACTTTTTCCATGCCGGCCTGGCCGAGCTTTTTGACCCGCTCCTGCGACTGCCGGTAGGCATCAGTGTGTTCCCAACGCTCTTTGGCCTCTACTGCAAATGCATCCTGCTGCTTCTTGCTGAGAGTACTGAACATGTCTTTTCCCGCCATGGAATGCTCCTGGTAACCGATAACAACAAGAACCTACCACAGGCCTGGACCCTGACGCAACGACAGGGTCCAGCTTCCTCCGAAAGCCTCCAACCAGGAGGCTTTTTTTCATATCCATTTTTCGTTATACTCATCGAAGTGAGCAAAAATCATCCACCAGTACCGAGGACCTCATGCTAAAAACCAAAAACCGCTATCTCATCGCGCTCTCAGCTGTCGGCATCCACATCTCCATCGGGTCAGTCTATTCCTGGAGCGTATTCTCCAAGCCCATAATGGCTGAATTCGGCTGGAAGCTGAAAGACGTCTCACTGACGTTCAGCCTGGCGATCGCCTTCCTCGGACTTTCTGCCGCCTTCCTCGGCAAGTTTGTAGAAAAAAGAGGTCCTCGTGTTTCCGGAACCGTCGCCGCCTGCTTCTTCGGCGTCGGTCTCCTGGGTGCTGGCCTGGCACTTCAGATGCACTCTATCGTTGCTCTCTATCTG
>CAYOQW010000353.1:0-1624 GCA_964406175.1 uncultured Candidatus Saccharibacteria bacterium | reverse complement strand
TACCGGAAGGCTGAAGGTTGTTGGTCTGCAGTTTGAAGGTTACATCGGCATAGTCTATCCACATGGTGGCGCGAGTGAAAGCCGCTGCGGTCTGTGAGCAGACCATCGACAATTCGGCCTCCATCGCCTACATCGGTGCTACAGATGACCAGACGGTCACGACCATAACCGTGGACGCTCCCCGTCAGACCACCTGTACTGCCTTCAGCGCCTATGATCTTTCCCAGAGCTACAAGACGACCGAGCTCAAAACCGATGTCGACACAGACGGCAAGGCCGACTCCGGCGATACCATTGCCTACACCATCCACCTAAAAAACACCGGCAATACCGATGCCTCCAATGTCACCGTGACCGATGCGATCCCCCCCTATACCGCCTATGTCACGAACACGCTCTCCAATAACGGCAGCTACGACAGCCAATCCCAGCAGATCACCTGGACCGGGCTGAGCGTCCCCACGGACGAGATCATCACCCTCACCTTCAATGTAACGATCAATGCGGCCGGCGTCTCCTCTGATCCCCAGAACCCCACATTCATCCGCAATACCGGCATCATCACCGGTGAGAACGGCGATGTGACCGTGGTCCTGGATCCCGGTATCGACGCCTTCACCATCCCTGCCTACCCGGTCTTCCTGACCTCTACCAAGAGCGTGGCTCTGGCCACCGGCGGCGACGTGAACGCTGACGGCAAGATCAATCCCGGAGATACGGTCCTCTATACAATCTCCCTGAAGAACACCGGTGCTATAGCGACCAAGGTGGTCGTCCATGACACCATCTCCCCGGTCATGACCTATGTAGCCGGCAGCATCGATACAAAAGGCAATGCCGCTGCCGCTCCCTACCTGACCTGGGACATCACATCCATCCCGGCGAACACGACTCTGACCCTGGCCTACAAAGCCCTGGTCGGAGTAGCGCTCGGCAACCATACAGAGCTCTGCAATGTATCTCACATCAACACCTTCAGCGGTATCATCGCCACTGCCGATGCCGGCTGCACCCCTGTCATCAAGGGTGCTGGACTCGCCGCCCAGAAAACTGTGAGCAACCTGACCAGAAGCGATGCCACCTACCGCATCGGGGACCGGATCCGCTACTCCATCATCGTCACGAACAATGGAACTGATACCTCTACCGATGTCCAGGTGGACGACACCGTCAGCGCCAACCTCAGCTATGTCGCCGGCACCATCGCCGGAGGCGACAGCCGCGATGCAGCAGGCAACCCACTGCTGAGCTGGACCATCTCCTCACTCGCCGTCGGCGAGAGCAAAACCCTCACCTTTGAGGCGACCATCAAGTCAGGTCTCCCAGGCGGCACGGTCATCGGCAATGACGCGACCGGAACAGATGCCGGCGGCAACGAGATCAACGCCCATGCCCCTGATATCTCCATCGCCTCCATGCCTGACTTCGCACAGTCCGTGAAATCAGCCAGCACCGCTATCGTTGATCCCAATACCGAGTTCACCTACACCATCGTGATCAGGAACTCCGGCTCACTGGGCGCCACCAATGTGACCCTCACAGACAGGATGCCTGACAATGCTGCCTACGTCACGTCCTCTGCCGCGCTCGACGGTGTCGCGATCTCCCCCGCCCCCTATGTGGC
>CAYOQW010000352.1:0-1632 GCA_964406175.1 uncultured Candidatus Saccharibacteria bacterium | reverse complement strand
GTTCAAACCCGTTGAAACAAAACCCGCAGCTGTCTAACTGCCTTGGTCATTCAAAAAGAGGGAAAGCGGTCTTTCCCTCTTTTTTTGTATAAAGGTATCCCCTATGCCAGAACTGCCGGAGGTCGAAACCATCGCCCGTGAGCTGAGAGATCAGGTGACTGGAGAAATAATTACCCAGGTGACGCAGCTCCGCAGCGGGACCGTGACTGATCTGATCTCACCCGCCCGGCTCCCCTGCCCGCTGGGAACCATAACTTCGATCGGCCGCCGGGGAAAATACCTGATCTTTGATCTTTCGACCGCCATCTTGATCGTTGTTCATCTCGGCATGACCGGAAAACTCATCACTGCTACTGCCGCAGATGAACGACCAGACCATCTGAGAGCTCTTTTCAGCTTTGCTGGTGGCAGATGCCTCTTCTTTGACGACATCCGGACCTTTGGTCATATCACACTGCAGAAGCAAAGTGACCCGCTTTATTTTGAACCCCGCCTGGGTATCGAGCCTCTATCTTCAGCCTTCAACAAGAACTATCTGAAACAACATCTGGTGAACCGGCCAGGTCCTGTCAAAAATCTGCTCCTGGATCAGTCTCTCATCGCCGGTATAGGGAATATCTATGCGTGTGAGGCACTCTATCGGTCCCGGATCCACCCTGCTACTTCAGGCGCCGGTCTCTCGGTAGCACAGATGAATGCTTTGGTGCTGGCCGTCAAAGAGGTGCTGACCGCTGCCATAGAGCACAACGGCACAACCATCTCAGACTACCGGCGCGTGGATGACAAGACCGGCGACTTCCAGAACTTCCTCAGGGTTTATCAAAAGACCGCATGCCCTCGAGGTCATGCGGTCCAGAAGATTGTACAGGCAGGTCGCACTACGTATTACTGCCCTGCTTGCCAGAAAGCGCCTATACTTCCGCGATGACCCGGCAGGGAGCGCCGTCCGCATTCTGAATCTTGAGCGGCAGGATCGTGCACTTGAAACGTATACCCGCCAGCGGCAGCAGGCCTACCAGGTTTTCAACGATCAGGATCTCCTGCCCCAGCAGCATTTTGTGGATGGTATAGGGCTCGTTATCAGACGTGAACGAATCCAGGCCCACGATCTTCACCTTCCGGTCTATCAGAGCCTGTGCCATCGGCACGGTCAGTACCGGGTTGCCCGTAAAGAAATCTGGCAGGCCAGCTTTGTCAGTATGAGATGTACAGAAGAAGACTATATCTCCCTCGAGTACCTGGCTCAGGTTCGTCTCTATCTCCTGCTGACCCCGCACATCCAGGACCACCCCTTCTCCGATAAAAGCCTCGATCGGAAGATCGGCCAGAGACTTCCCGCCAGCGATCATATGGAGCGGGGCGTCGATATGCGTCGAACAGTGCGAATGCAGCGTTATCAGTTTCTTGTTGTACCCATCGGCCTCGATGGTCGATACCTGTCTGATCACAATGGCCGGATCATCGGGAAAATTCGGTGTTCGTTCACTGATCGGCATGGTCAGGTCATAGAGCATCCTGGTCACCCCGATATTGGCTAAAAACCACCGTTGCCATACTCGAACTTGATCGTATCACCTTCCGCTACCTGATACTGGTCCGCTGCGGTCGAAGCCGAGGCACCATTGATATACC
>CAYOQW010000351.1:0-1634 GCA_964406175.1 uncultured Candidatus Saccharibacteria bacterium | reverse complement strand
CACGAAATGTGTTATAAGTATGTATATATTAGTATAATTCAGTCAGACGGGAGATCAGATGGACAAAATTAAAAACCCATTTTCTCCCGGGGCGGGTTCCCCGCCGCCCGAACTGGCGGGACGAACCGCTGTCCTGGAGCAGGCTAGAGTACTTCTGGGCCGAGTACAGGCCAAACGTGCTGAAAAAAGCCTGATGCTGACAGGATTACGAGGAGTAGGCAAAACTGTCCTGTTGAATGAAATTGAACGGATCGCACGATCCAGCGGCTATCAGACTATTCTGATAGAGGCACATGAAGGAAAATCTCTGCCCGTATTGCTGGCACCTCTCCTGCGTCGGCTATTGCTCGATCTCGACCGTATCGCCGGGGTCGGAGACAAAGTACGCCGCGGACTCGCAGTGTTGAAAGGTTTTGTGACTGCTATCCGGATCACAGTCGGAGAGATCGATATTGGGTTCGACATGGAACCAGAGCAGGGAGCGGCGGACAGCGGCGATCTGGAAGTAGACCTGCCGGGATTGTTTACCGCTGTCGGTGAAGCCGCCCAGGAGCGCGGAGTAGCTGTTGCTCTGCTGATCGATGAAATTCAATATTTTAGCTCGTCGGAACTGAGCGCCCTGATCATGGCCATGCACAAAATGCAACAGCGTCAGCTGCCAGTGGTGCTGATCGCAGCTGGTTTACCGATCGTCCCGGGCTTGGCCGGCGAGTCAAAATCCTATGCGGAGCGATTATTCAATTTTCCGGACATCGGAGCACTTCCGCCGGTTGATGCCTTCAGAGCTCTGGAAGAACCTGTTGAGAAAGCAGGAGTGTCGTTTGAGTCAGCCGCCTTGGAGGAGATCTACCGGCTGACCCAGGGCTATCCCTACTTTCTCCAGGAATGGGGCTATCAGGCCTGGAACCACGCGATATCATCTCCAATCAGCCTGGCTGTGGTCCAGGAAAGCAGCGACGTCGTTTCCAAACGGCTGGATGCCAATTTCTTTCGTGTACGGTTTGATCGGCTCACCCCCAGTGAAAAAAAATATATGCGGGCCATGGCCGACCTCGGCCCGGGTCCCTATCGTACCGGCGAAGTCGCAGCCCGGTTGGGGGTCAAGATCACCACCCTGGGACCGGTAAGAGCGAATTTGATCAGAAAAGGAATGGTCTATAGCCCATATCATGGTGATATGGCTTTCACTGTCCCATTATTTGATAAATTCCTGCGCCGTGCTATCCCGAATACCAACGCTGAATCGTAGATCCCGTGTGCCCCCATCTCGACTTTACACTCCTCCGCCCTTTGCCGTACAATCCGTACGTTCATTTCGCCATCATAGTATGGACCGAGAGCTATGAAAATTGCATCCGTCACCTCACTTGCGATCCCCGATATCAAAGTCATCCGTTTTGACCGGTTCGCCGATGCCCGCGGCTACTTCGTAGAGCCGTTCCGGGAGAGCGACATCCAGCGACATCCAGCGGCATCCAGACCTCGCCTGCCTGAAGGACGTCCGGTTCCTGCAGACCAATGAAAGCTTTTCGAAGATGAATGTTATCCGCGGTCTGCATTTCCAGTGGGATCCCGGTCAGGGCAAACTCATCCGTGTCATCCACGGACAGGCGGTCGACGTCGCCCTCGATATC
>CAYOQW010000350.1:0-1637 GCA_964406175.1 uncultured Candidatus Saccharibacteria bacterium | reverse complement strand
TTTCGTTCCTGTCCTTCATATCAGATGTCTGCACGTCCCTGAAATACAGGAGCGCCAGACCGTTCCCAAAAAAGAGAAAACAAAAACCAAGCCCAAATACCTGCTTGGTTTTTGTTTTCTCTCTACCCAAAGTCAGTCGTTATACAATGGAGCGCACATGTCCAGCTTCTTCACCAGAATGTTTTCTACTGCCAACCGTAGAAAACTCTCGATCGTGACCATGGTCGCGGTCATCCTGAACCAGTTCGTTCCGTTCATGACCCCGACCGCGCTGCTGGCGGAAGCTGCGACAGTCCGCAGCAACTGGGAGAGGGACAATGAAAGCGGCAATACGATGACGTATTATGCCTATTTCACTGCAGACGGGTATCAATACGATAACGTCTTTGCAGATCTTTCCCTGTCGGATACCGGACTCACTCCTCCTGCCGGGACCTCATCCCTGGCGGCAGGAGCACGGAACATCAGTGCGCTCGAGATCGTTCGCTGCCAGAAAGCCAGCATGATAGCTGTCCCTGGTGGCATGCGCTGCCCGGACGGCTCTGCCAATGTCGGCACCGGTGCCATCACCGGGACCAATGTTCGCTGGCCTGCCAGCGGCGGTATCACCGTCGGAGCATCGGAAGCCCTGAGCCTGCGGATGACGTTCAAACCGAACACGAACCTGGTTGACGACACTATCCTCCGCACCCGCAGCAAATGGACCTATACCGAGTCGAGTTTTCCCACCGGTACGTTGTACGTGGACCCCCAGGAATATCAGGTCCATGTCGCGTCCCTCAGCATCAACAAGTATGACGGCACACTCCTCTCTGATACTGACCAGAGCGGCACTATCACCGCTGGCGATGTGGTTCGGTTCCGGGTAGATGCGACCAATACCGCTGTCGCCAATGGTGCAGCCTATACCTGCTCTCTGACCGATTGGCCCCAGGGCACTGCTTTTTCCACCACTCCTGCGCCTCAGACCGTCGGGACTCTCCAGCCCGGGCAGGTAGCTCAGTATGCATTTGACCTGACTATCGCGTCAGGCTTTTCTGGTGTCGCGACCAACAAGGCCGGTCTCACCTGCTACAATATCGGCAATATCCCCGGCACCCCGAAGGAAACTATCGGTGGCGTGACCTATATCACCGATACCGGTATCGTCAACGTGGTCGAAGCAGCTACTCCGAGCGTTTCCATTCAGAAAACAGTTCTTTCCAATATCACTGCCTCCTGCCCCGGCGTTGAGAGCGTCAATGTGACGCAGGGCTCCCAGGTCAAATACTGCTATGCGGTCACCAATACGAGCACCGGCGACATCACGCTGACCTCCATCAATGTCACCGACGACAAAGAAGGTTCTATCGGCGTCATCGCCTCCCTCGCACCTGGTGCCACCCAGACCTTGACCAAGACCGCGACCAGAAATGAAGCCCCCGGTACCGTGATCAATGTCGGTACGGCAGCCGGCAGCTACAACAGCCGCAACTACAGCGCCACGGATACCGCTTCGGTGGTCATAACGCTCAATGCCATCCCCAGTGTCATGATCCAGAAGACGGTCCTTTCCAGCATCAGTGGCACCTGCCCCGGGTCGGAGAGCGTCACCGTGACGCAGGGTTCCCAGGTCAAATACTGCTACGCGGTGACCA
>CAYOQW010000349.1:0-1638 GCA_964406175.1 uncultured Candidatus Saccharibacteria bacterium | reverse complement strand
TTCCAGGACATGGTCGGCTTGCCGGTATGCACGTCGGCGAGCAGAACGGCCCTGTCGGTACAGGAAACGCAGGGATCGATGGAAGCGATGATGACCGGGATATCAGCCACATGAGAATTCTTGAACATTTCGAGCACGGCCGGGATATTGGCGAGCGTGGGTGCACGCACTTTGTAGCGGAACGGCTTGTCTGAGCCGTCAGCCATGAGGTAATGCACATCTTCTCCACGGGGTGCTTCATAGCGGGTGACCGATTCACCGGGCCCGACCTTGCGGGGATATTTGACGGAGATAGGACCCTCAGGGATCTGATCAAGGATCTGTTCGATGATCTTGACCGCTTCCAGCATCTCCTTGGCATGGACATCATAGCGTGCCATGGCATCGCAGCCATCCTCTACGACCATGTTGACCTTCAGCTCGTCGTAGATGAGGAAGGTGTCGGTGACACGATGGTCGATCGACACACCAGAACCGCGTGCGGTCGGTCCGACAGCCCCGAGCTCGATCGCTTTGTTGTGGCTGAGCATGCCGACGTTCTTGAAGCGGGCGATGAAGCTGGGTTCGTGGCTGGCCATGTCGATGTAGTACTGCATGCGGGGTTTGAGAGAAAGCACTTTTGCTCTCACGTTGTCCAGCTGCTCTTTAGTGTAGTCACGTTTGACCCCGCCGAAGATGTTGACGGCATAATTCACCCTGTTGCCGCTGAGTTCCTCGAGGAGGTCCATGACGACTTCTCGGTCTTTCCAGCTGTACATGAAGATGGTATCAAATCCGACCTCATGGGCCGCTACTCCTATCCACAGGAGATGGCTGTGTAAACGTTCGAGTTCACCGACGAGGGCCCGGATATACTGGGCACGCTTGGGGACTTCCAGCTGCATGATCTTTTCCACACCCAGCACATAGGCCATGGAGTGAGCATGCGAACAGATGCCGCAGATACGTTCCGTGAGGAACATGCCCTGGACGTAATTGTCGCGTTCCATGCCTTTTTCGATACCGCGATGGGCATAGCCGATGCGGGCATCAGCCGAGACGATGTTCTCGCCGTCCAGCTGAAATTTGAAATTGATGGGTTCCTTCAACGCAGGATGCTGAGGACCGATGGAAATATTGACGAGTGACATGGCAATTCTCCTGACTATTCTTTCGTGACAACCTGTGATGCGATAGCCTCTGCTCTATTGACGAGGCACACTCCGGTCGCTTTACCGGTTTCATCTTTTCCCATTTCGCAATCCTTGCGGAGAGGAAATACACCATCAACCCAGTCATCTGGCAGTACCAGACGGGCAGGATTTGGATGCCCCAGGAAAACGATGCCGAACATATCGTAGATCTCCCGTTCATAGAGCGTGGCAGCGGGAAGAATTGAAGTAATAGTTGGAAGCTCCGGCTTGTTATAGGGCACATAGACCGTGATCGAAAGTACCTCTGCCTTGTGGGCGAGCAGATATTTGACCGCCAGCTTGTCGCCGAGGTCGACCCCGACGATGGTGCAGAGAAATTTGTAGTGGACTTCGTCCGTGATGGCGACGTTCATGACCTCAAGCAGGTGTTTGGCGTCGACAATAAGCTCAACTTGACGGGCATTCCAGCGTTTCAGTTCACCGCCGAATTTCTTGAACGATGTTT
>CAYOQW010000348.1:0-1660 GCA_964406175.1 uncultured Candidatus Saccharibacteria bacterium | reverse complement strand
CTATTTGTTCAGTCCAGCCTGCTGCTGGAGCAGTGTCCACTGGTCGTCCACCTGTTTCTGGGCTTCGACGAGCAGGGCTTCGTTGCCGGGTTTGAAGAGATGTTTGAACCGGCCCTGAAGTTTGAGCCAGTCGGTAAGGGGTTTCTTCTCTCTGGGTGTGGTATTGATGGTGTACTTATGACCGTCCTCGATCTCATAGAGCGGCCAGAAACAGGTGTCGACCGCCAGCTGGCTGAGCTCGACCATGTTGTCAGTCGCGGTCCGCCAACCTGGATTGCAGGGCGACAGGACCACGAGGACCTTGGGCCCACGGATGGAAAAAGCCTTTTCGGCCTTGCGGCTGAGGTCCATCAGATTGGAGATGGAGGCCTGAGCGACATAGGGGATATTATGGGCAGCACAGATCTTGACGAGGTCCTTGCGTTTCTGGGCCTTGCCCTGGAGGACCTTGCCGGCCGGGGAAGTCGTGGTGTCAGCACCAAAGGGGGTCGCACCAGAACGCTGGATACCGGTGTTCATGTACGCTTCATTGTCGTAGCAGACGTACAGGAAGTCATGACCGCGTTCTAGGGCACCTGACAGGGACTGGAGTCCGATGTCATAGGTGCCGCCATCGCCGCCAAAGGCAACGAAGTTGACGTGCTGGTCGATCTTGCCTTTGCGTTTCCAGGCCTGGAAACAGGCCTCGACGCCTGAGATGTTGGCGGCAGCGTTTTCAAAGGCGGTGTGGATGAACGAATTTTTCCAGGAAGTGAACGGATAGATGGTCGTGACGACTTCCTGGCAGCCGGTCGCATTGGATACGACGACCGGGTCTTTGCTCGATTTCAGGATAGTGCGGGTGATCACCGGAAAAGCGCAGCCGGCACAGGCTCTGTGGCCTGATACCATGGTCTTGTTCTCGGTTTCTGCAAGTTGGCGAAGATTCATATGGGAAACCCCTTAATAGAATTATTTATGCTCTCAGGCCGACGTACTTCAATTTCTGATCATCGCCGTCGAGAAGCCCCTGAAAGACACCTTCGATATCCTTGGGCGTGATGTCTCTGCCGCCAAGCCCAAAATACACGCTCTGGAGCTTGGACGTACCACCGCGCTGATAGAGTGCACTGGAGATCTCGGTGAACAGAACGCCGCCTTCGGCACCGTAGGTGATCGCACGGTCCATGACCGCAACGCGGCCGACATGTTTGATAGCTTCTACAAGTGCATCAGCCGGAAAGGGACGCAGATAACGGGGTTTCACCAGTCCGACCTTCTTGCCTGCTTCGCGCATGCTGTCAACGACCATTTTGGCAGTGCCAGCGGTCGAGGACATGGCGATGATGGCCACTTCGGCATCATCCATACAATAGGACTCCAGCCAGCCGTAGGTCTTGCCGGTGATCTTGCTGAATTCAGCCTCGATCTCAGGGATGACCCGTTCGGCAGCGATCATGGCATCATTGCGCTGTTTCTGGGACTCAAAATAATAATCCTGGAGCATCAAAGGGCCAACGGTGAGCGGATTCTTCAGATCGAGCAGATATTTCTCTGGCTTCTTTTCGCCAACGAATTTCTGGACCACAGCATCTTCCAGCACATCGACACGTTCGACCGAATGGCTGGTGATAAATCCGTCCTGATTGACTTCGACAGGCAGCTGCACATCCGGATGCTC
>CAYOQW010000347.1:0-1660 GCA_964406175.1 uncultured Candidatus Saccharibacteria bacterium | reverse complement strand
CGTATAGGGAGTGTCATACGGATCAGGCTGACCCTTGTACCCGAAATGGGCGATCTTCCGGTACCACTCGACATCCCAGATGGACCAGATCCTGGAGGGGTCCAGGAGGTCGTGGTAGACGCGAGGGTTGGTGAGCCCTGCGCCGATGATGCCGATCACGTCGATGATCACCCGGGTGAGCACAAAAAGGACCAGTACCCTGAACCAGTCTCTGGCCCACCACTTGGCAAGAATGTGCTGAAGTTTGTTCATAGGGGGATACGATCGCTTTTTGAGTACCTATCAGCTGACAGTATGCATGCTACCACTCTCGGCCGGTCGGGGTCTACGTGTTCTCGTCGGGTACATAGGCATGAGATTCATAGGCTTGCTGATCATGGCTACAAAAAGCCCACCTGCTGAAAGGTGGGCTTTGATGACTGAGGGGTCAGAGGTGCCTAGTAGCTCGTGGGCTTGGCTCTCGCTCTGGTGACGATGGGGCGGGGTCCGTTCTTGTAGTGCTGGAAGGCTTTCAGGATGATCTCGCCCTCCGCGAAGGGGACGGAGATGAAGGAGAAATTGTCGTAGACCTGGACTTCCTGGATCAAGTCGTTGCGGACGCCGGATTCCTTCATGATCGTGGTGATGAGCTTGGCCTTGGTCATGTCCTGGAGTTTGCCCAGGGCGATGAAGAGGCGGTTCTTGCCTTTGGAGTCGACCGGGAGCGGTCCCTGACGGATCTCCTGATAGCGGTCCGCATCGAAATCGTTCTGGATGAGCTTCTTCAGCAGGGAGGCGACGAGCTGTTCAGCCGGGATCTTTTCGAGGAGGTCAGCGGCAAAGCCGGAGAACTCGGTGAAGCCCTCGTTCTTGATGATCTCGCCGACCTGGTTCTTGAAGTTCTTTTTCTTGGCTTCGATGATCTGCTGGATATTGGGGATATCGCCGCGACGGATCGGGGTTTTCTCGTCTGTTTGATATAAGTGAGTTTGCGGTATTCGTAGGGAGTGATGAAGGTGATAGCAGTTCCCTGTTTACCAGCTCTGCCGGTACGGCCGATGCGGTGTACGTAGCTCTCCGCGTCCTGGGGCAGCGAGAAGTTGATCACATGCGAGAGGTCGACGACATCAAGCCCGCGGGCGGCCACGTCAGTGGCTACCAGAATGCTGAAGCGGCGCTTCTTGAACGCGGCAAAGGTCTTTTCCCGCTGCACCTGGGCATGGTCGCCATGGATCGCTTCAGCATCATAGCCGCGGTCCTGCAGGCGCTTGACCAGGGTGTCCACGTCGATCTTGGTATGGCAGAATATCAGTCCGTAGAAGTCATCCTGAAAGTCGATGATGCGGGTCAGGGCTTCGAATTTGTCCTCACTCCTGACCTCGAAGTAGATCTGGTCGGTCCCTTCTACGGTCAGGGTCTGTTCGCCGATAGTGATGTTCTGGAATTTGCCCATGAACTTTTTGGCCAGCTGGAGGATGCGCGGGGGCATGGTGGCGGAAAAGAACAGGGTGCGGCGTTCTGTGGGGGCATAGGTGAGGATCTTTTCCACGTCCTCGATGAATCCCATATCGAGCATTTCGTCAGCTTCGTCGAGGATGAAGAATTTCAGGTCTTCGAGCTTGAGCGTCTTGCGGTCCAGATGTTCCATCACCCGGCCCGGGGTACCGACGACGATCTGGGC
>CAYOQW010000346.1:0-1669 GCA_964406175.1 uncultured Candidatus Saccharibacteria bacterium | reverse complement strand
TCCTTCAGCAGGGTGCGGCCGGCCATCATATTGAACATCTGGTCCGTCCCGCCGAATTCTCCGTCCACATCCATAGCCACCGAATCATAGCCCTGCATGAGCGGATAAAAGAATTCATGGAGGTATATCGGCTGTCCGGCCTGCAGCCGTTTCTGGTACATATCCCGTTCGATCATCTGCTGCACGGTGAAATTGGCAGCCAGTCTGATCACGTCGGTAAACGTCAGTTTTTCATTCCAGGTGGAATTGAAGACGATGGAAGCCGGGTTTGGACCGTTGAAGTCAAATATCTTGGTGATCTGCTCTCTGTAGGTTTCTGCATTTTTCATAACATCTTCAGAGGTCATCTGCACCCGTGTCTGGTCCTTGCCGGTGGGGTCCCCTATCCGCCCGGTGAAATCACCGATGAGGAACACGATTTCGTGCCCCATGTCCTGCAGCACCTTCATCCGCCGCAGCACGACGGCATGGCCGATGTGCAGGTCAGGGCGGGAAGGATCTGCGCCGAGGTAGAATTTCATCCGTGTGCCAGAGCTGAGCGCAACCCGGAATGCTTTTTCAGAAGGATAGACAGTATCGATACCCCGCTCAAAAAAACGATCAATATTGATCTGGTCCGTGTTCGTCTTGGTCATGCCTGCTCCTTCTGCTATAATACGGTCGCTTCCGCATAGTACTTGAATTATCTGGACTTCGCAACATGACATACCAACAGCATAAACGTGCCACGAACCGCAGGAAAAAGGTGCAGAAACACAAGCAGAGCCTGAAGACCAGACTGCTCGTTTCGTTCATCATCCTCACCAGTGTCGTCCTCGCGCTCTCACTCGGGGCGCTGGTGTCAGTTTTTGCCTACGTCGATACGCTCATCCCGAGCGACCTGAAGATCGCCGCGGCCTCGGAATCGACGTTCATCTACGACCGCAACGGCGAATTCCTCTACGAGATCCATGGCGATGAACGCCGGACCAACATACCGGACGAAAAGATCCCGGAAGTGATCAAACAGGCGACTATTGCGCTCGAGGACAAATCATTTTATGAGCACAAGGGGGTCGATCTGACCGGCGTGGTGCGTTCGGCAATTCTGAACGCCTCGACCGGCAGCAATGTCGGCGGGAGTACGATCACCCAGCAGCTGGTGCGCGGCGTTTTCCTGACCCCGGAAAAGACCATCACCCGAAAAGTGACCGAGATCTTCACCGCCATCCGCATCGAACAGCGATATTCCAAGGATGAGATCCTGGCGTCCTACCTGAACCAGATCAACTATGGTTCAGGCTCGTATGGCATCCAGGCCGCCGCCGAGCGCTATTTCCGGAAGAACGCGGAAGATCTCACCCTGGGCGAGGCATCGGTGCTGGTCGGTATCCCCCAGCGGCCAACGGGTAATTCGCCCTTCAGCGGCAAGACCTTTGATATCCAGAGCTACCTCCAGATCAATATGGAGGATCCTCTTGACTGGTATCAGCAGCAGTGCGTCCGGTTCGCCAAGACCGAAAATGAGCGGCCGGTGATCGATATCTGGCGTCAGCGGCAGATCAAAACGCTGAAACTCATGCAGGAGCAAGGCTACGTGACGCTGGAGCAAGCCAACGCCGCACTTGATGAACCGATGGCATTTACCCGGCCTTATGAGACGATCAATGCACCGCATTTTGTCATGTAC
>CAYOQW010000345.1:0-1676 GCA_964406175.1 uncultured Candidatus Saccharibacteria bacterium | reverse complement strand
GTCACTCTTAAAAATTATCCAAGCCGAGTTCTCTTCAAAAATTCAGCTGGAGCAGCTGCGCGGATGCGGTACGGGCCCTTTGTCAGGAGCTATCCTAGAGACCCTGTGATTTCGCACTCACTTCGTCGCCGCTGCCAAATCCTCCATCCGATGTCTGAGAGAGCCAGCGTTTCCCGAGTAGAAAGCTACCGGCACCAGAGGCAAGGGACAAAGCGCCGCCCGCAACCCAGCCCAGGATCTTTAGCATGGCGTTACTGCTGCTGTCCGCATAACCCAGCGCCTGAAAGATGATGTTCAACTGATCCGGATCAGCGCCCTTCAGCACCTTCAACGCCTGGTCGATAGCGACGTCGTTGCCGGCGAACAGATGCCTGTCCTGGGGATCCTTGAGCACGCCTAGAATATCCTTGCCGCCCTGGGCGGCATCCCAGACCTCCTGCGGCACCTGCCCCTTATCGGTATTGGTGACCACTGCTACCAGTGCGGTCAAAGCGTCAGTTCTGCTCCCGTCATTTTCTGTCGTCGAAAACTCTCTGATGGCATCCACGACGTGCTGATCCCAGCCAGGAAAAAACTCGGCAAAAGTCAAATCATCCAATCCATTCCTTTTTTCAGTTACTGCGATCTCGGCTGTATCATCAAATTGGCGAGCGAGAGATTGAGCAAATAACTCCAGATTCCAAATGCTGTCTTTCTGTACCTCTGACATATTTGAAGGCAGAACGATCTCAGATTCCGCAGGGATCAGCTGGTGGTGTGCCGCAAGGACCTGATTCAGCCTGATGACATTATCGTCAAGTGAGATAGTACGGGGATCACCATCTTCTGAGCCATCCAAGACCACATTCGTCCTTACCAAAACCTCCATCGGGACTGCTCCTACCGTATGCAGGAAATTACCGACGATGGCTGTCGGCTCCGCCGCCGCTGGCGCCTCGGTACTAGTCGGGACAGCGGTCGCACCCTCCTGGGTCGCGGCTGCCTCTGGCGTCGCTGTAGCAGTCGCTCCCGGAACAGCAGTTTCGCTCGGGACCGCCGTAGCGGTCGGCAGTACCTCAGTCGCGGCAGGCGTGACCGTCGGGGTCAGTGCCGTCTCGGTAGGAGATGGTGTCGCTGCAGCCACCTGTTCCAGCTGTGTGATATGGTCCTGGATCTTAACTATGAAGGCTGGCGCACCATCAGCCCCGGCTCTGATCACTGTCCGCGTCGCGCGTACTTCATTCAGAACACGCTGCGCCTCCTCTATCTGAGCCTGAGCCGCGACCTTCAGGTCCGGCTGATTGGCTGGTATCTCATCGCGTGCCTGGGCCAGTTCTCTGATACGTGTCTGGGCCGCCAAGATCTTGGTATTCATCTCGTCCACGAGAGCCTGCAGCTGGTCGAGCTGCGCATGAGCCACCGTGAGCGCAGTTTGTGCCTCTACTGGCGTCGCGGCAACAGCAGCCAACGCCTGATCACGCAGGAGTGTCGCTTGTTCCAGAGCATTGGCATGGCCGTCTCCAGGGGTGGTTTCTACCAGGGAGTCCAGTGATGCTATGATGCTATCGGCAGCGTCTTTGAACTGCGTGGTCACGGCGGCAGCTGCCTCGGTCTCCTTTGCTTTCACCATCTCCAGCTCAGCCTGTGCTGCGCCCTGGCTTTTCAGAAGTCCCAGCTCATTGTCCGCCTTGTGTATC
>CAYOQW010000344.1:0-1684 GCA_964406175.1 uncultured Candidatus Saccharibacteria bacterium | reverse complement strand
GGTATGGACTCAACAGCGAAGACGAAACCCTCCAGGGTTTTCTGCATTGCGGTGCCACCGGTGAAGTCGTCCACCTCAATGACCTGATCGATGGGCACAGACGACTGAGCGATTATCAGATCATGGCGATCCCCGGCGGGTTCAGCTTCGGGGATGACACCGGCTCCGGCAACGCCTATGCCAACCGGATGAAAAACCACTTGTGGGACGAGGTAAAAGCTTTCATGGAAGCGGACCATCTGGTGATCGGCATCTGCAACGGCGCTCAGATCCTCGCGAATCTCGGTCTGGTCCCGGCTTTGGACGGCAGGTACGGCGAGAGACAAGTAGCCCTCAGACACAACCGCACCGCCCGCTATGAGTGCCGCTGGGTCGACCTCGCCATCAAACATAACCATTGCGTCTGGACCCAGGGTATCGATCATATGCACATCGTGGTCTCTCATGGTGAAGGCAATGTCTATGCCGAGCCGGAAGTACTGGAGACGATGAAGTCCAGGAATCTGATCGCCGCCCAGTATATCAAACCAGCTCATGGCGCGCGTCCGGGATCGAACAGCTTCGAACTGGCCAAGGGAGAATTTCCCTACAACCCCAACGGTGCCCAGGAGGACATCGCCGCCCTGACGGACGAAAGCGGCCGAGCCCTGCTCATCATGCCCCATCCCGAACGGGCCATGTACTGGACCCAGCTCGATACCTGGACCCTGGAAAAAGAGCAGCTCATCCGGGCCGGGAAAAAACTGCCGACCGAAGGACCAGGCATGCAAGTATTCCGCAATGCAGTGGAGTACTATAGCAAATAACCATAGTTGATCCCCTAGGTATCCTGGATTTAATAATGTTGTACGTTGTATTTCTTCTGCAGCTCTGCCCCCAGCGTGGACAGAAGTCCCCGTTCAGGGTACGATAATACACTTTCCCTATGCTCAGATGGACTGCTCACGTATGGTACGAGGGGGAGTCACAGACCTCGGCGGTGTTCGCTATCGCTGGTCTGACAACCATCGGTTCAACAACCAGCAGAAGGACAATCAGCCTTTTTTCTCACACGCTCGAACGGTTACTGATGGATTATGAAACACCTCCGATATTCGATGATCCTCGTACTATGGGTCCCACAGCGCTTGAGTGGCTGAGGGATCCACTGAGTATTCCTGTCTCTGTCCTCGACGGGAGCGCCGTCCGGATTGGCTTTGATCCTGCGGTGCTGGGTACAAATACCCGCTTTGGTCTGGAGAGTGAAACTGCCGATTCCGGCGGATTTGAAAATGTCAAGATAGAAGTGCTAAAAGAACAGATCCAGGCGCTCTGCATACTCTTGGAACTGGAACAGCCAGCAGCACTTGATCAAGTGATCGAACAACAGGTCCGGCTGGCGGCCATAGCGTATACCGATTGTGTCAATTCCCCTCTGCGCAAAACCGGTGAACCGGCACGATTCCATCCGCAGAGGATGGCCCTGTATTTTCTGACATCCTGGATCGACTGTCTGAAAGCCATCGATCAACAGATCCCTCTGAGAGCTCGTCCCGAGCCGCTGAGATACTCGATCCTGAGTCAAACTGTCGCCCTGCTCATGGGAACATTGTTCCATGACATGGGAGAAGACACCGCAGGAGAACACGTCACAGACGGAAAACGGTTCATAGAAAACATCACGACAAAAACCTTCATTTTACGC
>CAYOQW010000343.1:0-1692 GCA_964406175.1 uncultured Candidatus Saccharibacteria bacterium | reverse complement strand
GACCCCATCTGTGCTGGAGCAGGCCATTACGTCCGGTGAGATGGCCTCATGCGTCAGCTCAGCGCAGGCGAGCTATCACTGCTGGGACACCTTCAAATACCATATTCCCCCGGTCGGATTTACGATCAAGCAGGCGTGGGCGTATCTGAAATTCGTCAGATCAGCCCATCGCGAGGGTACACCGGTGCTGGCGGTGAATGGAGAGACGTTCTGGTATTCTTTGACCTCCGGGATGCATCATAGCCTGAGTACTATAGATGCTCACCTGGGGGGCATTGCCCGGGGTTCTGACTCGTATACTGACACGAGACAGCAGGCCGAAATATTGTTGAGCTCGATCAGGGAGGAGGCGATCGCTTCCAGCCAGATGGAGGGTGCCAATACCTCGCGCAAGGTCGCGAAAGACATACTGTTGAAAAACAGCAGGCCGCGAAATACGAGCGAGCAGATGATCGTCAATAATTATCAGGTGATGCAAAAATTGATGAGCCTGAAGGATGCGGACCTGGACCTGCACCTGCTGCTTGATATACAAAAAGAGCTGACAGAGAAGACCCTGACCGATGAACAGGACTCAGGCTCGCTGAGAGCAGGCGATGACATCCATGTGGTGAACGGCATCACCGGGGAGATCGTCCACAGTCCGCCACGGAGGGAGGTGCTGGAGCAGGAACTCCAAAAGCTGTTTGATTTTGCCAATGCTGATCCTGGTCGTGGCTTTGCGGTTCATCCGATCATCACGGCGTCCATCCTGCATTTTTGGTTGGCCTATCTGCATCCTTTTGCGGACGGGAACGGCCGGACTGCCAGGGCGGTGTTCTACTGGTATCTGTTGCGCCATGGATACTGGCTGTTCCAGTTCCTGGCCGTGTCCAGAGTGATCAAGAAGACCAAAAGGCAATACGAAGCTGCTTTTGTGTATTCAGAAACAGACGAAAATGATCTCACCTATTTTCTTCACTATACTTTGAAAGTGATAGATCGGTCGATCGAGGACCTGACAGCGTATCAAAAGAAGAAAAGCGAGCAGGGAGATTCTTTGCGGGATCTGCAAAAGCAGCTGAATACCCTCAATGAGCGGCAGATCCGGCTCCTCAAGTATTTCAGTACGCATACAGATGCTGTAGTCGATATCGCCACGCACCGGACCAGGCATCAGGTCGTGTATCAGACCGCCCGCACCGATCTCCTGGAGCTGGCAGAAATGGGCTACCTCACACTGATCAAGGGTAAAACGAAATATGATTTTGCGCCTGTCTTGGGCAGGATCAGGGATTTGTTTGCCTGACCACTTCTGAGGACAGGTGTCTCGAGGTAGTCTCTGGCTTGCTATTTACTACTAATTTATGTGGAATTAGTAGTAAATTAGCAGGTATGGACCGGGCATAGAAAAGAGAGGCGTCCCGGCATATCGCCGGGGCGCCTCTCTTGAAATGTACGCCAAGACCCTTTACCTGATCGTGCTTAGCTTCTGGTAGATCTCTTTCCGGTGTTTGATCAGGAGGATCACGATGAGCAGGTCGGTTTGTCTGAGTTCAAAGGCTAGGCGGTAGTCTCCTGAACGGAGACGATCTCATCTTTGAACAGGCGCTCCAGGAGGTACTTCTCGAATATTTCGTCTCCGGCCATCCAGGCATTGTAAAGTACCCCGAACTTAAGACACTTTGTCCAAAGGTCGGAAGAGGCGGGATT
>CAYOQW010000342.1:0-1695 GCA_964406175.1 uncultured Candidatus Saccharibacteria bacterium | reverse complement strand
ATACCTACCTATATATATAGAAAAAATGATGACGATCGATGAACTGAACATACTCATAACCCACCCCGAAGGGCAACGCCTCGAGTTCAAGGCAGCTCGAAATCAGTTCAGCCATGAAAAAGACCTGCCGAATTACTGTGCTGCCCTCGCAAATGAAGGCGGCGGCAGGCTGATCCTGGGAGTTAATACCCAGCACGAGATCGTCGGAACGAAAGCATTCATCGGAACCGACCAGACGATCTCCCACAGCCTGCTTCGGCAGATCGGTATACGGGTCGAGGTAGAGGCAGTCGATCACCAGGCAGGCAGAGTATTGATCTTTCATGTCCCCACTCATCGTCCCGGAACTCCGGTGAAGTCCAATGGTACGTACTGGATGCGAGCGGGAGAATCGCTTGTAGAGATGGATGATCAAACCCTACGCAGGATCTTGAACGAAGGACAGCCTGACTATTCATCCCAGTCCATTCCGGGGGGCACGATGGCGGATCTGGATCCTGAAGCTATCGCGACTTTGCACAGGCTTTGTTTCGAAAAAAGTAAGCATAGTAATTTTCAAACAGTTTCTGACTCACAGTTCCTGTGTGATCTGGGATTGGTGACTCACGACAGCATCAGTTATGCCGCTCTGATCCTGATGGGTACGCCCGCTGCTCTACGCAGACATATTCCTCAGACTGAGATCATCTTTGAGTGGCGACAGATCCCCGGCAAAACCAACTATGATTTTCGACAGAGCTGGCAGGCTCCATTCCTCCAGATCGTCGATAACGTCTGGGACGAGATCGATCGGCGTAATCTGATCACACCTTACCGCGAGGGATTCATTCAGCGTGAGATCAAGGCTTTTGACCGCGACAGCATCCGGGAAGCTATTCTCAACGCAGTTGCCCACCGCGAGTATCAGATGTCTGGTGAAGTCATCTTTATCTATGGTTCACCAGATGGGCTCAGGATAGAGAGCCCGGGCGGGTTCATGCCTGGAGTGACCGCCGAAAACGCTATCCGGTCCCACGCCTGGCGTAATCCTTTGATCGCCCAGACGCTGGAAAAAGCCGGGCTGGTCGAACGGGCTGGCCAGGGACTCGACCTCATCTATGAATTGTGTATCCGGGACGGCAAGGGCATTCCGGGGTTTGGCGGAAGCGATGACTACCATGTACGTTTTTTTGTTCCGGCCCAGGTGATAGATCCCGAGTTTGTTCTTTTCCTACAGCATATAGCGAATGAACGACAGATCAGCTTTTCTTTTGACGAACTTTTTGAACTGGAAATGATCCGTGAAAAGCAATACCTGTCGACGCCGATCTTCAGAGATAAATTTTTGAAATCAGGTATCATTGAGCAGACGGGGCATGGACGCGGCACCCAATACATCCTTACACATCGCTATTTTCAGGAAAAAGGCAAAACCGGTGTTCATACTCGCCTGCAGGGATTACCTCGGGAATTGAAAAAGGAATTCATCCTCAAACACCTTAAACAGAATACCAAAGGGACTTTTCAGGATTTTGTGGATCTATTCCCAGACCTGGGAAGCAATAAAGTCACCAATCTGTTGACAGCTCTGAAGAGAGAGGGAAAAATCCGACATGAAGGATCGAGGAAGCAGGGGTACTGGTGCATAATTGAATAATTCTATTCATTTATATTTATTCGTATATCTATACCTTGCGTTGGAATATTGGCTTGCTG
>CAYOQW010000341.1:0-1698 GCA_964406175.1 uncultured Candidatus Saccharibacteria bacterium | reverse complement strand
GAGATCGAAGGACTGACCGTCCTCGAACTTGCCGACCTCGTCAAGGCCCTCGAAGACCGCTTTGGTGTCACCGCCGCCGCACCCATGGCGTTCGCCGCTGCCCCTGCAGGCGCTGCCGCTGGTGGCGAGCCCGCCGCTGAAGTCGAAGAGAAGTCCACCTTTGATGTCATCCTGAAGGAAGCCGGATCCCAGAAGATCGCCGTCATCAAGGTCGTCAGAACTGCAGTACCCGCTCTGGGACTGAAGGAAGCCAAAGAGCTGGTAGAAGCCGCTCCCAAGGCGATCAAGGAAGGCATCTCCAAGGAAGACGCAGCCAAGCTCAAAGGCGAACTCGAAGCCGCCGGCGCCACCGTCGAACTCAAGTAGTATTAAGAGCGCCCCGACAGACCGTCGGGGCGTTTTTTTGCAGCCAACCTCTATCCGGGGGACACCAGATGAAATTTTTTTCCGGATCATCGAACCCTGAATTGTCGAGCAGCATTGCCCGGCATCTAGGGTGTGAACTGGGTAAGGTAGAGCTGCTGCAGTTCTCGGATGGAGAGATCGGGGTCAATTTCAAGGAATCGGTCCTCCGGAAAGATGTGTTCCTGGTGCAGAGCTGTTCGATCCCGCCCAATGACCATCTCATGGAACTGCTCATCATGGTCGACGCCTGCAGACGAGGCGGCGCTCGCAGCATAACTGCCGTCGTTCCCTGGCTGGCGTATTCCCGGAAAGAAAAAAAGGACCACCGCTACGACGCGATTTCAGGCAAACTGGTAGCCAATCTGCTCGAAACAGCCGGCATCAACCGGCTCATCACCCTAGATCTGCATGCTGATGCGGTCGAGGGTTTTTTTGATGTGCCGGTGGTCAATCTGTCGGCTGTTGACCTCTTCGCGAAGGGACTCGATGCGGTCGATACCACTGATACCGTCGTGGTCGCACCTGACATGGGCGGTGCCAAGAGAGCGCGGCGGCTTGCTCAGGCACTCGAAGTACCAGTTGTCATTCTGGAAAAGATCCGGCCGCACAATTCACCTGACACCGAGGTGGTGAGCATGATCGGCGATGTGACAGGGAAACGGGCCATCATCATTGACGATATTGCTTCCACTGGCGGAACGCTCGTCAACGCCGCCAAGATCCTGAAGGAACGCGGGGCGAAGCATGTTGATGTCTGTATCACCCATGCGATCTTTTCTGACGATGCCTGTCAACGGATCGAGAAAAGCCATATCGACCATTTCATGATCACTGATACCATTCCGCTGCGTCCCGGGGCGTCGATCAGCCAGCTGAAGATCCTGTCGGTAGCTGGGATGATAGCAGAGGAGATCAAGGGGCTGACGGTCTGACCGGTTGTTTTTGAACACTTGTTGCGCTACTATGCAGATGGCAATCCGATTGCCATCTTTTTTCGAGAATATTGTACATGCGTCTTATCCGAAACCATCAGAGACTAGTCGAAAATGCGCTGACCTACTCCAACCGTCAGGCGCGGGATATCGCTTTGGAACTGGCTGAGGCCGGGATCAGGGCGGTCATGCCTGCTCAGCTCATCAGTCCCTGTATCAGTGTTCAGGCTGATATCCTAAAGGTAGGTGACCGTTCCTATGACCTGACCGCGTACGACCATATCTGGCTGCTGGGGTTGGGAAAAGCTTCGGCCACCATGGCGCATGAAATGGAAGAGGTCCTCGGCGAACGGATCACTGG
>CAYOQW010000340.1:0-1704 GCA_964406175.1 uncultured Candidatus Saccharibacteria bacterium | reverse complement strand
GAGAAAGCGATGGAAGCAGTGAGAACACTTCTATTGCCGGCCCGGTCGGTGGCGGCAGCACTGATCTCGTGATCGCCATCCGGCGTCGTGATATCGATAGTGAATTTGCCGTTCTGGTCAGCAGTAGTTTCGCCGAGGAGTCTTTCGCCTTGGTAGATCCCGACCGTACTGCCGGCTTCGGCGTCACCAGTGACCCGGGAGGTTGATGTGGCCAGGATCGCACTTGCGGTCGGAGTGAGGATGGCAGGAGCGAGCGGGGTGGTGGTGTCGACAGTGAAGGTCACGGCCGAGGCCGCTTCGCTCGTATTCCCGCTGGCATCGGTGGTTGTTGCGGTGAGGTTATAGGTCCCATCCGGAGTCGCGATATCGATACTGAAATTTCCTGACTGGTCAGCCGTCGTCTCCGCGACGAGGGTTTCACCATTATATATCTTTACGGTGCAGCCGGGTTCGGCTTCGCCAACTATCTGGCAGGTGCCGGTGGCCAGGAGCTCATCAGTGGCCGGAGTGAGGATGGAGGGTGCGACCGGAGCGGTCGTGTCTGGAGGAGGAGTGTAGCTGCGGGCACCGGAGACGGTGCTCCGGCGAGGGGTCTCGGTGGTTTCAGTCGTTCCGCTCGGTTCGGCACCCGACACCCGGTGACCAAAGGTGACGGCGACCAGGGTGGTCTGTCGGCCTTCGAATTCGCCTTCGGCTATGCCGAATCCGACCTCGGAGTACGCACCGTTCAGGATATTGGCCCGATGACCGGAGCTGTTCATCCAGGCGTCGAAGACGGCAGAGGTGCTGAAAAAATCGATCGCCAGGTTTTCTCCGGCACTGTCATAGACATAGCCGGCTCCGCGGATCCAGTTCCAGGGGGTGACACCGTCCGGGGAGGTATGAGCAAAATACTGATCATTCAGCATATCATTTACTTTGTTCTGGGCTGCGGTGTTGAGCTGGTCAGAGGCGGCCAGTTCGGTTAAACCGGCAGCCGTCCGGGCTTGATTGTGGAGCGAAAGGAGCGAGCCCCGGTCGACCGCAGCCAGGGCGGCATTGGTCTGACCTAAAGCCATCCACCCTATGAACAGGAGTGTGGTCTCGATCTTGATCCTCAGATGTCTCAGATGGTGGAGGATGGTGATCATGGATTTCCCGACCCGTAAGGTATAGGCTTCTTTGTCCCACTTATCAAAGTTTTGAAGAATATTGTACACCTTTTCAAAGATATTGTTAATACTATAAATAATATCTTTTAAAAACGGATCTAGTCAGCTATTTCGAACGAGGTGACGTCGAGCTCAAAGCCCCGCTCCATCTTCATCTCCGTACCAGCACAGTGAGGACAATGGAACGGCGGCTCGGTGAATTCGATCTCTCTGCCGCAGGAGGAGCAGGTGCCTGCCAGTCTGATGTGGGTGATCTCCAAGACAGCCCCGTCCAGAAGGGTTCCCTGGGTCAGGCTGTCAAAGCAGAACTGGAGAGAGTCAGGGACGATCTGACGCATCTCTCCGACCGTGAGACGGACGGTTTTGACCGGTTGTCTGATATTTTGTTCTTTCAACGAGTCGCTGATGACCGAAACTATTTCTGAAGCGATGCCGAGTTCATGCATGAGATATCCTCTATAGAGCGCCGGAGATATAGTAGCACCGGGAGAGATGAGGGGCAATTTATTGTACTGGACGCATACATTCCGGACAAGGTGGGTAAAAAATTAAG
>CAYOQW010000339.1:0-1715 GCA_964406175.1 uncultured Candidatus Saccharibacteria bacterium | reverse complement strand
ACAGCGAACCGTTGCCATCCTGGCAAGTACTGAGGCTGCCCAGATGAACCGCGCCTTTATCCCGCTCCGGTATTTTGCCGAGCTCTCGGGAAAACGCATCATCGCAGCCCCACTCGACCCCGGCCGGGCATTTGATCCTGCCTATTTCTACCCGCGGCTGAAGACAGAAAACCAGTGCCGCTCCGGCAGCGGACCCGTGGATGTCCTGTGGATGCACACCCTGGACGAAGACCCTCCGCTGTCTGCTCCTCTGGGGACGGCCGACATCTACTGGGCCACTTTTGAAGGCAAAGACTACTACGGCCGGTCACTGGGAATACTGCCATGTTCAGAGGCCCGCAGTATGCTGATCCTGCCTACCGCAGATTGACCTTAGCACCTCCCGGGCGATGTGTTAGTATCTGATCACCTAGCCGGGAGGTTTTTTCTTGACCAATCAGCAGCCGCTTCCGCTCGATCTCGTGATCGGTCTGACCGGGGACGAGGTCCTCAGCCGGACGCGCTCCGGCGAGACCAATAGCTCGAGCACCTCTGTCAGCCGGACCTACCGCGAGATCCTCTCCGAGAACCTGTTCAATTTCTTCAACCAGGTCCTCTTTTTCCTGTGCTTCATCCTCGTCCTGCTGGGTCACTTCACGGACGCTTTTGTCACGGTCGGCACCGTACTGCTGAATGTCCTGATCTCGATCGTCCAGGAGATCAACGCCAAACGCAAACTGGAAAAGATCGCCATTCTGAACAAGCCCCAGGCCACCGTGATCCGCGACAGCCGGGAACAGACCATACTGCCGGAAGAGATCGTTACCGGCGATATCGTGGTATTGACGCCGGGCGACCAGATCCTGGTCGATGGTCCGGTCATCGGCACCGGCAGCGTCGAAGTCGACGAATCCATCCTGACCGGCGAATCTGACCCCGTCACCAAAAAACCGGGGGACACGCTCCTGTCCGGCACCTTCTGCATCAGCGGCACGACCCAGTATCGGGCAGAAAAAATTGGTCTGGCCAGCGTGGCCAATTCACTGACCTCCTCAGCCCAACGATTCCGCCGGCACTATACTGATCTCCAGAAAGAGATCAATCTGATCGTCCGGGTGATCATGCTCATCGCGTTCTATTTTGCCTTTCTCTTCACGATCAATTCCGTGATCCAGCAGGTCGCCTTTCCCGAGATGATCAAGATCGCGGTCGTCATCGTCACCCTGGTCCCGAACGGACTGTTCCTCTCCATCTCGCTTTCCTATGCCCTGGGTGCCGTCCGGATCCTGGGCAAGGGGATCCTGGTCCAGCAGGCCAATGCCGTCGAATCCATTAGCCATCTCGACGTGCTCTGCATAGACAAAACCGGCACGCTCACCACCAATCAGATCCGCTTCGAGTCTCTCATCGCGCTGGGCAACACCGACGAAAAAGCAGGCAAAACGATGCTTGCCGACTTTGCCTACAGTGCCTCGACCACCAATGCCACGACCGCGGCGGTCAAAGAAGCTTTTGCCGGAGCCAGCAGACCCCTCAGCGTCGAAGTACCGTTCGCCTCCCAGCACAAATGGAGTGCTCTGTCCTACCGCGATGACCCGGACCACGTCATGATCCTCGGTGCCCCGGACATTGTCAGCAGTGAAGAAGTAAGAAAACCGGCCACAGAGTCGCTCGTAAGTGATCTGAACCAAAAAGGCCTGCGAGTGCTTTTTCTGGGGAAAAGTGCGGTCAAGGAC
>CAYOQW010000338.1:0-1717 GCA_964406175.1 uncultured Candidatus Saccharibacteria bacterium | reverse complement strand
TCACTGCACTCTATATGATGCTCATCCCTGCTCCGATTATCGGTATCACTGGCTCGGTCGGCAAGTCCACGGTCTCGCTCCTGACCTGCCGGTTCCTGACCGGACTTACATCCCGATTGTCCGGTTTTGGAGGCACGGTCTATCTGGGCGGCAATGACCGGAGGAGCGGGCAGCTGCTCTCAGCTCTGGACCAGATGACCGTACATGATACAGCGGTACTTGAGGTGAGCAACCGCCAGCTGAAACTGGGGATCATGGGGTCGCCAGAGGTCGGTGTTATCACGAATATCATGCCCAATCATATCGATGATCATGGTGATTTCGAGCACTATCGGGACATCAAGCTTTCGCTTCTTACATCCCAGAAGCCCGGCGATGTTGCAGTGTTGAACAGTGATGATCCGATCCTGAATGAATGGAGTCCAGCAGCCGGTTCATCAGTAGTCTGGTTTGGTCTTCATGACTCTGGACGAACTGGCGTCTTCCTCAGGACATCAGAGATCATCCTCAGAACCACTGGCGGAGTCGTTCATGAGCTGCTGCCGGCTTCGGCTATTCAGCTGAAGGGTGCGCATAATACTGTCAACATCCTCGCGGCTATTGCAGCAGTTCATGCCCACTGGACCTCTCTGAGGGCTGGCGGCGACGAGGTAGCTTTTGTCGAAGCCTTGAGATCAGCTGTCGCAGAGACGCTGGCGGGATTCGCTGGATTGATCGGCAGAATGGAATTCGTGCGGGAGCATGAAGGCGTGAAATACTATTATGATATAAAGAGCACTATCCCTCAGGGAACTGTAGCAGCGATCACCACCCTCAGGGAGGAGTCATCACGGATCATTCTGATAGCCGGCGGGGGCGAGAAAGGTGTAGACTATGCCGCGCTGGGAGATAGCATCGCACGTCAGGTGTGTGTCGTGATCCTTCTGCCTGGAGCAGGAACGGACAAGATCCGCGCCAGCATACCGAAAGAACAGGAGAACGTGCTGATCGTGAATGCAGCGACTTTTGATGAAGCTTGGCAGGCAATAGAGACGCACAAAAAAGCCGGAGATGCGGTGCTGCTTTCTCCGGCTTGTACGGGCTTTCTGAGCGGATTCCTGCATGACACGATCGGATTCAAGGAGCGTGTCAAAGCACTCTGAGCCGTCTATTTTTCTTCTTCGATGACTTTGAACGTGAGAGTGGGCTTCACGGCTGTGATCAGCATCTCTGCACCGCACTCGGGGCACGCCAATATGTCATCGACCTGCAGGTCCTGTTCTGAACAGATCTCTGATTCGCAGTCCGGGCAGACGATGGTAGCGCAGCAGCATGGTTTGTCAGTATTTCCGCAGCATCCTGGTGTCATGGTGGATCCCTCGATTAACGGTACATAAGTAGAGATGCATTTCAACCTTATCATGGGTTTCGCCGTGAAGCAAGGTGCTCTGATACAGTCGAACTGTGCCGGATCCGGGGTCTGGAAGTATGCCGATCACTTCAGACAGCCTGTGGCGCCGGCGAACAGGATCACGCTGGCGGAAGGCAATACGCCGCTCCAGGACGCGGCTGCCTCTGGGCTGGTCTCTGAGACTGCACATCTCTGGTTCAAACGGGAGGATCACAATCCCACAGGTTCACACAAGGCCCGCTCTCTCACCTACCGGATGTCGCTCGCTTGCGAACAGGGAGAAGATCAGGTCGTGCTCTCCTCGTCCGGGAATGCGGCGATCAATGC
>CAYOQW010000337.1:0-1718 GCA_964406175.1 uncultured Candidatus Saccharibacteria bacterium | reverse complement strand
CCCCTAACCCCTCCCGTCGAGGCATGTCGTTCGCGCTCGCCTCGCTGAGTCGTCGAAGCGGGAACGACGTGCCAAAGGGAGGGGAACAATATTAGAGTGCCAGCTTCAGGTAGAGCTCGAGCTGGTCCTGTTCCAGGTAGCCAATGACGGTGTTGGTGATGAAGCCGTCTTTATTGATAAAAACGTGTACCGGGGTCGAAAGGGCACGATAGGCGAGGGATGTCTGGCCGTCGCTGTCCAGGAGGAAGGTCCGGTTCAGCTCGTTGTCCTGCCTGTAGGCTTCGACGACTGAACGCTTCTCGGGGTTGATGCTGGCTACAGAGACTTCATCGCCGTACTGGGCGGCTACGAGCTCGAGTGCAGAGCTTTCCTGGCGGCAGTACTGGCAGTCGGTGGATTCAAAGACCAGCAGGACCGACCTGCTGCCGCGGAGCTTCTCCAGGTTGAAGACAGCGCCGTCGGTATCCGGCAGCGAGAACAGGGGCGCCAGATAGCCAGGGGAGGCGCGGTATTCAGCTATTCCAGTCTCGAACTGTCTGCCTGCGGCAGCTCGATCGCCAGGCTGGGCTTCACTTTTGGGCAGCAACGACAGGGAGAACAGCAGGATCAGTGCTGTTGCGGTGACTGACAGGCTGAGGTGGCGAGAGGCGTGCTTGGACATGGGTACTCCTTTAAAGATGTGACCAGTGTACCTCCGGTGCTTTTCGGGTGCAAATCGTGTGGGCAGGATCTTCTAAAATACATTTCTGTTGATCGTCGCCGGGGAAAAATGTGGTGTTATCTGATGCGAAAAACTATCTGAGCAGCGGCTGTAAAAAGAAGCGAAATCAGACTACTATTTTGGTGAAAAGCTTCATTCTGATATACGAAGTCTAATTTTGTCTAATCAGCCATTTATGCTTGTTTTAATTGAGTTATCAAAGGCTTAGCCTGTTTTTAAAACACACGAAGTGGTCAAATATTTAGCGAATTCGGTTTTTTGGACCGCGCTGATGGTGCTTGAGGGTGTTTCGAACTGCTGCAGAATGCTGTTACTTTGAGTTTTGTTAAAAATAGGCGAATTATGCACGAATAACCAAGAGTGATACAAAACTAGCTCAGCCTGAGAAAGCTCCCTATTTGCAAGCATTATGAGAGGTCAAGCCTCTAAAATATTGCTTGTTTTTTTTGATTTTCTTGGTATACTCTAGCCACATCGGAAAAGAACTACGGCTAAGCCTCAGATAATCCAGTCACAGCAAGCAATTTCACGTTTTGGACGAGAGGGACATGAACCTCTCAGATAGGGAAGGCCTATGTGCCTTCCACGGACCGTATCAGAGACTGATCTACCCACCATCCAGCGACCCTATGCCGCTCTTAGCTACAACCCCGATATCAAGAGCCAAGCTCAAACACAAAAGCCTTTTCTCCCGGATCATGGGGGGGAAGAGGGGTTTTCGTGTCTGGAAACGGGTTTTCGCGACAGTGCTGTGCATCATGCAGGTAGCAGGACTCATACCCGCGGATCTAGTGGGTGCCGAAATGGCGAGCATGCGGACGGCGGTAGCTGCCTCGTCGAACCGGATCAGCTACCAGGGCAGACTGGCTGACAGCAATGGCGACCTGCTCGGCGGATCAGCCGGCGGGCAGTACTGCCTGCAGTTCGCTTTCTATGACGACGAGGTCATCGGCGGACCGGATACGAAGGTCTGGCCTGATGACGCTATCGCTGAAGT
>CAYOQW010000336.1:0-1719 GCA_964406175.1 uncultured Candidatus Saccharibacteria bacterium | reverse complement strand
TGATAGTACAGCGTCATGTTCACACTGAAGGCCGGATTGTCCCAGGAATCCAGAACCATCGGTGCTTTCAGGATGGTGAACGTGGCCAGCGTTTCTTTGGTCGTACTGCCCTCTCCGTAGCTGAGGACGAGCGGAAGGGTCTCCCCCACCCGGTGCGGTATGGTGATGAGACCTTCAAAGGCGCCGATCTCGGCTGCCGGCTGCACCGAACCGATCTCGTCATCCATGGTAAGCGCCGTGAAATTATCAGTATAAAAACCAGGCAGTGCGATGGTCAGCTCAGCGCCTTCCTGCACCGCATACGTGCCGTCCGGACCGGCGACCAGAGGATACCCGCCATACGTCGGGCGAGCAGATACCGCGCCATGCACGAGATTCACCGGTGAATAAATACCCAAACACAACAATAGAGCGAACAGACAACGGGATCTCTGTTTGAACCAGCCATATTCCCGTAGCGGGGAACCATCAGTTCGATCGGATACGTTCACGCTTATAGCTTCGCGTAATGATAATTAATCCATTGATTATATATCGAACAGACGATCTTCGTCAAAGGCGCGCATGGTACACGGATCAGGGTCAGCGTTCCTACGTTGACCTGCACTTGCCGAAATGATACAATACTAGGAATTTGTTCAAGCTCTCTATACAGATAAGCAACACCCATGTCCCAGATAATCGCCAACCCGCTCTTCATCAATGGAATCGTGGCTCTCATTGCCAGCCTGCTGACAGGACTGCTTTTTTCCATTGCCAAACCCCGAAAGAAGAATGGCCCCGAGGTGAAGAACTCCCAGGAAGAGCTCACTGAGCTCTATCAGAAAGCCTATAACGAACTGGCACATTCACTGCAGTTCACCCAGGCCAAAGCCACAGATGAAGAGCTCGCCGCCTTCAAAAAACAGCTGGATTCCATCCGCACCCAGCTGGAGCAGTCGGTCAAGCTGCTCGAGGAGACCAAGCAAAATGAGCTCAAAGAGCTGGGCTCTGTCCAGGAACGGGCCAAAAAGCTGATCGATTCAGTCGCCCAGAAGACCCAGGAGATGGAACAGGTCCTCAGCAAACAGTCGGCCGAGTTGACCGCGAGCACCCAGAAAGTGATCGATCAGACCAGGACCAAGGCGGCCGAAATGACCGACATGCTCGGGAAGCGGTCTGACTCCCTGGACAAGACACTGACCGAGCAGAAGGAAAACCTGACCAAAAAGTTCCAATCTACCATCGATTCATCCGCGTCACAGGCGGGGACCATCATCAGCCAGGCCAATGAGCAGGCCGGGACCATCATCAGCCAGGCCACAGAGGGCTATGCCAAATTCCTCTCTGACACCCAGAGCGTCATCATGCAGAAATTTGATGACGGCCATTCCCATCTGCTGGAACAGATCAGAGCAGATGAGGACCGGGTCGTCACAGACAGCCTGAAGAAACTTGAAGAAGCCCAGCAGCTGTCCTGGAAAAAACTGGAGGATTTCAATACCAAACTCCTCCACGAATTCGACAGCGTCTCCGACAAGATCCTGGAACAGAGCGAAGAACGCGCCAAGCGTATCGGGGACAAGGTCCTCAAGCACGTTGAGGACGATATCGTCTCCTATGTGATCGGCATCGTCCACGAGACCATCGAGATGACGCTCACCCCAGAACAGCACCAGGGACTGATCATCAGGGCGGTCCAGAACATGAAACGAAAGATCAGACCGACCGATCTGATAG
>CAYOQW010000335.1:0-1729 GCA_964406175.1 uncultured Candidatus Saccharibacteria bacterium | reverse complement strand
CCAACACGTCGATGACGCCGTACAGGGAAAGGTTCTGCTTCTTGGCCCATTTGAGGGCGAACAGCAGATCGCGTCCGTCCAGATGCAGCACGTCCATGGACAGAACCCGAAAAAGGCTCAAACTGTCCTCGGGGTCGATGACGACCCGCAGGTACGCGATCAGATCGCGGATCTCCTCACGAACAAGTAAGCCACGGCTACCGACGACCTGGTACGGGATCCCGTAGAACCGGAGCGTCTGAATGAACGGCTCCAGATGGGCATTGGCCCGGGCCAGGATAGCAAAATCGGACCAGCGAAGTCCCTCAGCCCCGTCTGATTGCTTGACCGCGCTGAACAGATCCATCTGCTCCACTCCCTCGCCCGTCTCACGGGAGAGGGCAGGGGTGAGGGCTCCTTCTTTCATATCCAGTATCGTCCTCGCTACGAGCTCAGTCTCAGCGTCGAGGTTCTCCGCGTGCAGGATCTCAGGGGTCCTCCCCTGACCAGATGCACTGATGAGCTTCTTGTCCACCTGAGCGACGACTTCGAGCCGGTCAGGATTGTTGTGCTGAATAAGTTCATACGAGGTGTCCAGAATGCTCTGGGTCGAACGGTAGTTGCGATTAAGAACTACTGTCTCGGTGCCCGGATAGTCTTCCCGGAACTGAAGAATATTGGACACGGCCGCGCCCCGGAACCGGTAGATGGACTGGTCATCATCCCCGACCACAAATACGTTCTGCGACTCACCGCCGAGCAGTTTCACCAGCTCGTTCTGCGCGAAGTTCGTATCCTGGAACTCGTCCACGAGGATATATTTGAACTGTTTCTGATATTTCGCCAGCACGCTCTTGCGTTCCCTGAGCAGCTTGATCGTATAGAGGATGAGATCGCCAAAGTCGAGCCTGGTCTCCCGGGGATCAGCCACCAGCAGTTCCTGGTATCGCTCATACACTGCCGCGATCTCCAGCGACTTGATCGCCTCTTCCTGCTCGGCTGTAGGATCCTCAGGAAATTTCAAATCCCCCCTGCCCCCCTTTTTCAAAGTGGGGGAAACTTTCTCCTGATTTTCAGCAGATTGAACACTTCCCCCTTTAGCAAAGGGGGATAGAGGGGGATTTTCCCGCAATACTCCCACCTCTTCCGCCTGCTTCTCAGCCCACTCCCGGTACATCTCCGGTGTGACCAGCTCATCCTTCACCCGGCTGATGTGGGTGAGCATGGCATCGATGAACCGGTAGGGATTGCCAAGCGGTCTATAGTACTTGAGATCAAGCTTGAAAAAGTTCTGTTTGAGCAGCATCCACTGCTCGGCCTTGGACACTACCTGGAACTCGGTATTCAGCCCGATCTGAAGACCGCTCTCGCGGAGGATGCGGTCGCAGAATTTGTGAAAGGTCGACACCTGGATCGACTCGTAGCCCAGAGGCAGCAGCTCATCGACGCGATTGAGCATTTCCTCTGCCGACTTGTCGGTGAAGGTCAAGGCCACGATCTCGGTCGCCTTGGCCTGGCCTGACATCACGAGATGAGCGATGCGATGCGTGATGACCCGCGTCTTGCCGGTGCCCGCCCCTGCGATGACCAGCATCGGACCATTCCCGTGCAGCACCGCCTTCTGTTGTTCCGGATTCAGCCCTTCCAGCAATTCATCTGACATATATTATTCCTTGATTGTCTCCTCTCCTAAGAGCCCGAGTTCGAGAAACGATTGCAACCCCCTAGAGGGAAAAGTGTAGGATGATGA
>CAYOQW010000334.1:0-1729 GCA_964406175.1 uncultured Candidatus Saccharibacteria bacterium | reverse complement strand
CAGCTCCGGGCTAGATGTCTCTTCCTTCCGAGTTAATTTTTCGGTAACGGGTCAGAATTTCCCCGATCGCGACGATGTGGGCTTCAACCTGTTTTCCAAGCGGGGGATGATGAGGTGTTTCAAAGACAATAGAGAATGGCTGGGGGTGCTGATCTTCCGGTGCGCCGAGGATACCCTGATAACCACCGAAAATCATCGAGTCGTTTGCCGGATGGGAATCGATGCTGGATCGGATGTCGCGTGGAATCACGCTGGAGGCCGCCTGGATGGCCGGTTCCAGGAGATAGCGGGTCAGAGTATTGCCCCTCACATAGCCGTAAATTCCTTCACTGGTGTCGTCCGTATGCAGTGCGATGATACCATCGAAGCGCTTGGCCCGCAGATCCTGCTCCAGCAATTGTATTTCCGCCTCCTCTTGCTCGAGCCAGAAGCAACGGTTGAGATCATTTCCAGAGGACCCTTCACGACGCCCGTTTTCAAATCCCCACGGATTGCAGATGGGATAGATGGTTAGTTCGTAGAACTCGGCAATGTGAGGATGCCATTCTAGATGCTGCAGCAGTTGAATTGCGGCAATGACTCCGGACTGCTCATCGCCGTGAATCCCTGCAAAGACACCCACTCGATAAGCCTGCGATCCGCGAGGATCGGCCCAGCGATACCGCAGTAGGTGTCTTCCATCCGGTGCCAGAATATGCTGGCGCGTGATGTAGCGACTGCGCCCCGCAAGTTGATCCCCATAGCGAAGTATTGATCTTGTCCGGTTTCCTAAGTGGGTCAGCTCTTTATGGCTCCCGGACGGCGAGCCGAGGGAGATACCGTTCACATTCTCCCTCAGTGATTCAAATGATGCCAACACACTAGGAAGTACTTTGGCGCGCCTCGTCCGCAAGTGCCGTGCTGAGATAGCGTTCTCCTGTGGAGCAGCCGATCGTCACGATCAGTTTACCTTTGTTTTCAGGCAAGGCGGCCGCCTGTAGAGCGGCCCAGACATTTGCACCGGTAGAGATCCCTGCAAGGATACCTTCTTCCTTGGCAAGACGACGGGCCGTGATGATGGCATCTTCGTTGCTGACGGTGATTACCGAATCAACGATGTCGAGATTGAGGTTCTTGGGGACAAAGCCGGCCCCGGTGCCCTGAATCTTATGAGGTCCCGGTTTGACAGGTTCGCCGTTGCGGGTCTGGGTGATGACCGGAGAGTCCTTGGGTTCGACGGCGATTGCCTTGAAGTCCTTCTTTCTTCCTTTGATCACCTCACTGACTCCGGTGATTGTACCTCCTGTCCCGACAGCAGAAACGAGGAGATCAATGCGACCATCAGTGTCATCCCAGATTTCCTCAGCCGTGGTGGCCCGATGGATGGCTGGATTGGCTGGGTTATTGAACTGCTGGGGCACCCAGGAATCTGAGATTTCGGAGCGCAGTTGTTCCGCTCTGGCGATGGCTCCTTTCATTCCTTCCGCTGCAGGAGTAAGGACGAGCTTTGCACCGAGCAGGGCCAAGAGTGTCCGGCGTTCGAGACTCATGCTCTCTGGCATGGTGAGGATGAGTTTATATCCCCTGGC
Source organism: uncultured Candidatus Saccharibacteria bacterium (assembly GCA_964406175.1). GTDB lineage: Bacteria > Patescibacteriota > CG2-30-54-11 > CG2-30-54-11 > CG2-30-54-11 > CG2-30-54-11. Next base: position 161 of record CAYOQW010000334.1, on the reverse strand, counting down.
TGCCGCGACAAAAGCCAAGGCGATGCCTGTGTTTCCGCTTGTCGGTTCGATGATTGTCGTTGTGGGTGTGATAAGCCCCTCCTTTTCGGCGGCATCGATCATCGCAGCACCGATCCGATCCTTGACGCTGCCAAGAGGATTGAAAAACTCTCCCTTCACGG
>CAYOQW010000333.1:0-1734 GCA_964406175.1 uncultured Candidatus Saccharibacteria bacterium | reverse complement strand
CCGTGGTCACGCCATGGAAATGCCCAGGTCGATGCGCACCGGCAAGCTTCTCAGAAAGTCCCCTGACCTCTACCGACGAGGCAAAGCCGCGGGGATACATAGCCTCTACGCTGGGAAGAAATAGAAGATCAACTCCCGCCTGCTCCAGCATCGTGCGGTCACGTTCCTCATCTCTAGGATAGGAACTGAGGTCCTCCTCTGGTCTGAACTGGGTCGGATTCACAAAAATAGAAACCACCGTCCGTTCGCATCTCGTCTGGGATGCCGCTACCAGGCTCATATGCCCCTCATGGAGGAACCCCATGGTAGGGACCAGCCCGACCGACAGTCCCTGCCTTTTCCATGCCTGGACCTGGTGATAGGCTTCCTTCGGATCAGTAATGATCAGCATCTATGGTGTCCTTTGATGATCAAAAATTCGTGCCTGCTCATACAGTGCTGTATTCATAGGTACTGCTAGCCCCTGTTCTCCCGCCCAGGAAATCAATGTCCCATTGAAAAATTCCAACTCTGTCGCCCTGCCTGCCCGGACATCCTGCAGCATGGAAGAGACATTACCGGAGGTACCGTCGATGATCCTCTTCAGCATGGTCATGAGCTCTATCTCAGAGATCTGCAGTCCTCTCGACAGAAGGATGGGCACATCCTCAGCTATCAGAGCCTTTATCCGATCCTCGATGCCAGCTATGCTCCAAAGCTCCCCGCTCGTGACCTGATAGAGTGCGGTCAGAGGATTCAAAATGGAATTCACGACGCCTTTGATGGCTTCTCGTCGCTCGATGTCCGCAGTTATTTCACAGGGCATGCCTGCGTTGAACAAGAGCTGCTGCAGTTGAAGTGACCATTGGCTCTCCTGCAGATACACTTTTCCTAGTCCATGCAGAGCTACCTGACCGCTCCCGGTCTTCTCTGCGCCGATGCTGATCACCGCACGTACGGCCTTTTGCCCGTCAAACGGGAGAGAACAGCCCTGCATGACCGTTCGTGCCCGAGCCAGTATATCGAAGCCATTCTGCAAAAAGACCATCGACGGCCAGGACTGAACACGGCCCGCTATATCGGAGATCGCCTCGGCCAGGTCGTAGGCTTTGGTGCAGACCAGGACCAGACTGCGTTCGCCTATCGCCTCTGCCGGACCAAGGACCTGAACCTGACGGACACCAGTTCGCAGCCCGGTTATCCGTATGCCGGCAGCACCCACCTGGACCGCTGTTTCCCCTCGGGCGATCAGCCGGACAGGAATACCGACAGCAGTAAACAGAGCCGCTAGTGCCAGGCCCACGGCACCACCGCCGAATATCACGATGTCATCAAAGGTGTTTTTGCTCATGTGAAACTTGTGGTATCGTCAGGAAATATCCCCTCAGCGACCTCACGGGCGTACTGTCTGACCGCAGACTCGATGGCAGTACTCAGATCGGCATAGGGTTTGACAAATTTTGGCCGGAAATCATCGAACAACCCCAGCATGTCATAGAGCACCAGCACCTGGCCGTCCGTGTCCGGCCCGGCTCCAATACCGATGGTCGGAATACGGAGTGACAACGTGATCTCCTTTGCCAGACTTCTGGGCATGCTCTCGAGCACCATGCTGTGCACACCAAGTTCCGAAAGTAATAATGCATCTTCACGAAGCACCATAGCGGCCGCTGTCTCGCGGCCCTGCACCCGGAAGTTCTCAGCGGTCTGCGGCGTCAGCCCCAGATGTCCCATGACCGGGATACCGGTCTGTAC
>CAYOQW010000332.1:0-1738 GCA_964406175.1 uncultured Candidatus Saccharibacteria bacterium | reverse complement strand
TCATCATCCTACACTTTTCCCTCTAGGGGGTTGCAATCGTTTCTCGAACTCGGGGTTTGTCGGACTGCCACAGGATCTATGGTAGAATATACCTCCGGGATCTATTTGATGCCAGGTGTTTTGGTATGTCCGACGAATTCGAACAATACGAACCAGGGGCTGAACAGGTGGGCAGGAGAAGCCACCATATGGCACGTCGGGCATTTATCAAACTTATGAAGGCACTTTTCGGCCAGGGTATTGGGGTCGAGTCCTATTTCGCGTATAAGCGTTTCAATGCTCTGCTGGATCTCCTCTCTGATGGGGAAGAAGGAAGCAGGGAGCAACGTTATGCCGTCCTTACTGACCTGACAGCACGATGTCTGAGGAACCGCGATGTCGAAACCAATGAGCTCCTGACAGCCTGGTTGAAATTCAATGGGGCGGAGATCAAGTCGCATCTGGACGGCCTCCCCTTGACGGAAGCGTTCATTCGGCATTATCTTTTCGCCTCCGGAGAGGGTAGGGAGCCGCTGGATATTTCGGTAGAGGTCGGACAGCGGATGATCTCCCCTGATTTTTTGTGGTACCAGATGATGCGTTCAAAGGTTCAGGACTCCAGACAACTGGTGCCTCCTGAACGCATTGATACGACGAATTCGCCTCCGGGTAGCGGCACTGTCTCTAATCAGCGTTCTCTGTCCTGGTCTGAGCCTGATCTCAATACGGCACTGGGCAATTCTACGGTGTCAGTCGAAGGGGTGGTCAGTCATGTGTTGACCGTCAGGAGTTTGGCAGATGAAATGGACCTGGTCATCATCCAGCTCCTGGGTTCTCTGACGGAGCAACAGAAGGTAGCTGCTGTCGGTCGGCTCTATCCGTATCAAAAGGTCGTTCTGAATTCTGCCAAGGTCCTCCTGCAGGACAGGTACGATTTCGATCAAGGTCAAAGAGGGAGGATCAGTTTGTCAGCGTCTTTGCTCGATATCGCCAGGATCCTCGGAGGACCTGAGATCGCGGATATGCTGCAGCAGCTGCCGATCGATCTTTCGCAGAGCGTGACCGATTTTGATCCCAATGCTGCAGGGCCGCTCCTGGAAGACCAGGGCTACGCACATAGTTTTGACATCATAGGACGCATGCAGGCTTCCGGACCGATCGCGTCCCGATATTTTCCAGGCTTCCGGTCAGTGTGACTTAGAGACGCAGTGAACTCACCTGGTTACTTCGAAAGCTGCAGCGCTCCTGCGATTATGACGACGGCAGCGGTGAAGCGGATGGCATAGACCTTTGGGGTATGTTTTTCGAGAAGGTCGGGTTTGAAAATCGAGAGAATAACGGCATATATCATCGAGGTTGGCAGTGCGATGATGAGAGCTGATGTGCTGATGTTGATCTCGTAAGCTGCGTTGGCGGATAGAGTCACAATGGTTTGGAACAGGCTGAACGCCACTACACTTCCGATTTGAAGTTTGGTAGTTTTTTGGACATCGTGTCTGAAGAGAGGAAAGGTAGGCAGTAGTAAAATAACAGAGAAGATCAGGATCCAAAGGTTCGTAGCCCACAGGTCATTGTGTTCAAGCGACAGATTGACGAAGTATCCATAGAATGCCAGAGAAAGAACGCACAAGATCATGATCCCGATGGACGGGGTTAGAAATGATCGTATCTGCATCCGTTCGTCCATGGTCGTAAGCACGCTAGCCACGACGATCAGGGCTACCACCAGCAGGATGTGAACGAACCCGCCCAGCGTGTA
>CAYOQW010000331.1:0-1742 GCA_964406175.1 uncultured Candidatus Saccharibacteria bacterium | reverse complement strand
CATCAGAGAAGAGCGTTTTTCAGCCAAGATCTCTGGATCCAGACAGGTTTTCGTCAAACTGCTGGACGATGTTCGATCTGGCGAGTTTGACGGTCTTCTCACCTGGGCACCGGATCGACTCAGTCGCAACGCAGGCGATCTGGGGCAGATCGTCGATCTGATGGACAGTGGCCATCTGAAGCACATCCGGACGTTTTCCCAGACCTTTACCAACAATCCCAACGAAAAGTTCCTCCTCATGATCCTGTGCAGTCAGGCCAAACTGGAAAACGACCAGAAAGGGATCAACGTCAAACGAGGCATACGAGCCAAGTGTGAAATGGGCTGGAGACCCGGTCCTACCCCGCTGGGCTATATCAATCGCTCCTTTGCCGGGGTCAAGGATATTGCTCGAGACCCTGACCGCGCAGACTATGTGGTCGAGGCATTCGAGAACGTCGGGATACACGGTCACAGCGGCTGGGAGGTCAAAAGACGGTTCGAGGAAGTCGGATTTACCAATCGATCCGGCAAAGTTGTATCCATCAGCCAGGTATATAGGTTACTTCGAACCCCATTCTACTTCGGCCAGTTTGAGTACCCGGAAGACAGCGGGAAATGGTATACCGGATCCCATGAACCTCTGATCACCAAAGACCTGTTCAATAAGGTCCAGAAGCGGATCCGGGGCAATAAGGTATCCAAGTGGGGTGGCAAAAAGTTCGAATTCAAAGGACTGTTCAAATGCGGCGGCTGCGGAGGCAATATCGTCGGCGAGGAGAAATACAAGCTCCTGAAGAATGGAGAACGCAATCGCCACGTCTACTATCGCTGTTCCCGCTACTTCGGGATCAACTGCCGGGAGAAATACCTGAACGAGATCAAACTGGTGGAACAGCTCAAAACCCTGATCTCCGGTCTGAATGTCGAAAAGCTGAAACTGCACTACATGCTGGAGAGGGCTCTGAAGCAGTACGGAGGCATGCAAACACTGATGCTGGCGCAGAATGGCGTCGAATCTGCATCCACTGACAATCTGCTCAAAAACTACTCAGAATTCGTCCTCGATCAGGGCGATACCAAAACCAAAAGAGACCTGATCAAAGGTCTCAATGTGACATTCCAGCTCAAGGCTGGGAATCTGGAACTGCGTACGTAAAATCGGTTCTATAGAGGATCGAAACTCGGTTCCAATCTTTTTTGTCTTTTATCGGGTTTCATCAAGCGTTTGCAAGGCTTCCTCTGATTTGAGGTTTGTTTCGATCACCACCACAGACCCCGGACTTATAGAACCGGATTCCAAAAAGAACGCCTACTCTCGTAAGCGTTCTTTCTCGGTTCCAATCCCAACACACGGGGCTGTTAGGTTATTGAAATTTACTACTCCACTTGGTGATCCGGGTGGGATTCGAACCCACGACCAATGAATTAAAAGTCCACTGCTCTACCGCTGAGCTACCGGCCCGCACTATGGTGCGAAGCTCGTCCGAGAGGACGGCCCGCCTGAGATAATGTTCGCCACCATGAGCGAAAATCACAACGAGGGAAATTTTACCCTATCGAAAGCGTTTTATCAAGCTGGATATTGCCAGCATAAAGGGAAAGGGTACCAGCAGCCAGACGCGGGCTGGATCGAGGACTCTGGCCAGCGCGGATTTGGCCAGGATCGTGGCCTGGTCGCCGGCACCCATGAAGTGAATGGACGAAGTGATGATGATGAGTCCGGCCAGGATGCCATACGCCGCACCCATCATGCTCTGCCC
>CAYOQW010000330.1:0-1751 GCA_964406175.1 uncultured Candidatus Saccharibacteria bacterium | reverse complement strand
TGACATTACTGATGACCCTTCCGATCCTCGCGACCGCGTGGGTGATGGATGCCCTGCTCTCCACGATCGGGAAAAAGGTCGCTTTCCGCAAACTACTTGAATACCAGACGGTCCGGTTCTTTTATAACATCGTGAGTCCCGGACCGAGTGTCGGGGGTGATCTTTTTGAGGCGAGACTTCTCCAGAAGGAAGCAGGAGGGAACTACAGCGAATACCTCGGATTGGTGTTTTTTGAGCGCTATCTGCGGATCATACTGTCGATCCTGGTCATCTTTCCGTGCATGATCGCTTTTTTCACGTATGCGACCGGAACCCTCACCGGGGTTACGATCGTCAGCATGTGGTTGCTGATGGCGGTCCTGGTCGGCATGACGATACTGTATCAGCAGCAGAAAAAGCCGCTTCAGTTTTTGCTGGGCCGCGTACTTGGGTCCAGGAGAAAAGCCAGTCTGGCGCGTTTCGAGGACTATTATCTGCTGTTCTTCAAGCTGCCCCGGGCTGTCAGACGGAGAGTGGTGCTCAGGAGCTTTGCCGTGATCGCAGCGTTCCTGCTGCGGATCACGTTCGTCTTCTATCTCTGTACCGGACAGGTCAACTGGTGGGCTATCGGATTTATCTATCTCGTCGAAAACCTCGTGACCCTGTTCCCGACCCCGGGCTCCATCGGATTTTTTGAGGGGGCACAGGTGTATGCTTTTCAGCTGCTGGGTCTCGGGGCTGACGCTGGTGTGCTTTTCTGTTTTGCGTACCGTGCCGGGCAGCTCGTGATCTCGATTTTCAGCCTACCGGTCATTGCCCGGGCCCGGCTGCTCCTGAACCGCCGCAAAGCGGATTAATCCAGACCGAAGAAGCGTTCGAACCAGCGCCTGGTCCAGATGCTCCGCACCCAGTAGGCCCAGAGGACCGAGAGCAGGAAGATGAAACTGACGCTCAGGAACCCGAGCGGAGCCAGGTCGAACGTGCTGGCCAGGTCGGGATCGATGAGGATCGCGAGGAAGACAAAGAAGATGAGGTAGGCGATCGCGACCGGTTTCTTGTCCCGGCTGACCTCTTCGGCTCCGGCCCACCAGGGGCTGGGCGGGGAGAGGAAGGGGATCAGGAATATACCGCAGAAGATGATGAAGATAGTACAGGCGGTCTGGGCATGGAACAGGGCCTGTTCGGCTGACTGGGTATGCATATTGCTGAAAACGCCGAGCAGCTGACGTGAGGAGGTCGACAGGTAGAGCAGGTAGACGGCGAGGCCGCTGACGCTCATGGTCAGGCCGGCCGGTATCACGAAATGGATCAGATCCCGACCCAGGGTGTGCCGGGCGACTTTGCCTGGATGGGCCCAGAGGGTCAGGGCAAAAGAGGGGATACCGCCGATCAGAAATCCTGCCAGCGACAGGTGTCGTGGTGAAAACGGAAAGCCCGCGATCATGCCCGTGGACAGGATGATGAGAGCGACGAAAAAGGAGCGGGTCAGAAAGATCTTCAGGATCTGCTGCATGGCATTGTTGATCCTCTGACCTTCTCTCACCGCAAAAGGCAGGGCACTGAACGAGTTGTCGAGCAGGGTGATGTCGGAAACACCACGGGCGGCCTGGCTTCCCTGCTTCATGGCGATAGCGAGGTCTGCCTGCTTGAGGGCCAGGACGTCGTTCACCCCGTCTCCCAGCATGCCGACCCTTTTGCTGTGTGACTGGAGGGCCTGGACGATCGCTTTTTTCTGTTCGGGAGTGATACGGCCAAAGATCGTATTTTCGTGG
>CAYOQW010000329.1:0-1760 GCA_964406175.1 uncultured Candidatus Saccharibacteria bacterium | reverse complement strand
TCATAGCCCACGCTGAATTTACGGGTCTGTGCATCACGCAGGAGCGGCGGAAAAAAATGCATGTGAAAATGCTGTTCCGGATGGGGAAGTCCATCGGTCGGTGACTGATGGATACCCATGGAATAGGGGAATGACACCTGGAACAAGGCATCGTATCGGGTGAGGATCTGTTTGAGGATATCCGCCAGATCCCGGGTCGTTTTGGCCGTGAAGTCGGCGAGCGAGCCGATGTGGTCATTGCTGATGACCCACGTCTCAAAAGGCCAGACCGCCCAGAAGGGGAGGATGACCGTGAACGAGTCGTTCTGAAAGATAACGCGTTCCTGGTTCGCCAGTTCATCCAGCCGGTACTGGCACATCATACATGCGTTGTTTTTCAGGTGGTAATCGAACATGCTCTCTGCTTCCTTGCCGGGATACTGGGGGATCGATTCGCTCGCCCAGATCTGGCCATGCGGGTGAGGGTTGCTGCAGCCCATCATCTGGCCTTTGTTCTCAAAGATCGTCACGTAGTTGATGAAATCCTTTTCGCCCAGGACCTGATACTCATTTCTCCAGGTCTGGATGACCTTTTCGATCTGTTCCCTGGACATGTCGGCCATGGTCAGACTGTGGTCCGGATGATAGACGATGACACGCGACAGGCCTCTCTCACAACGGGCCTGGAAGAGCCCCTGTGTGTAGGTGCAGGGTTCGACATCAGGAATGAGCGCCATATAGTCATTGTCGAATACATAAGTCTCGGTGTATTGCGGGTTCTGGATGCCAGAATACCTGGTCACGTCTGGACAGAGATAGCACTTGGGATCAAAACTAGCGACCTTCGGTAGAGCGATCTCTTTGGCTCCGTTCCAAGGCCGGCTGGTGCGATGAGGAGAAATGAGCACCCATTTGTTCAGAAATGGATTCCAGCGCCGATGAGGATGAGCCTGGAGAAATGATGTTTCCATGAAGTCAGACCTTTCATGCTAATTCAGTGTTGTAGAACTTCTAGCTGACCGGCACGGTCAGTACTGCGCTCTTCCTCTGATTTCCTACCCGGTCATACGCGATCGCGTAGATTGTATAGCTGCCGGGTGCTGCCGGGGAGAAAGTGTACGTTGCGCTGGCTGCAGCGAAATCCTGTACCATGGCATCGTTCACATAGAATTCGATATGGCCGATCCCGGCACCGCCCGCATCGGAAGGATTGGCACTCAAGGTACAGCTGCCGCCGGTTGCGACAGAGCAAAGTCCACTGAGGCTGAAGGCTGATGGTGGATCAGTGTCTACTTTGACCGTGATGTTGGCCGAAGCGGTCGCCCCGACGCTGTCCGTGGCCACCACGGACACGGTATGGAGACCGCTGGAAGCAGAGAGTGTTGCCTCAAAAGGGGACGCGCTGACGGTCGTCTGTGCCGCACCGTCGATCTTGAAGACAGCGGAAGTGACCGTGCCTGGTGAGTTGATGAATGTCTGGACGAAGAAGGATGGGCCGACCGTCGAATTGTTCGCCGGCGAACTGATGCTGAGATGAAAGGTCGTATCAACGGTGATTTTCACCTGAGCTCGCCCGACCGCGCCGTGATCATCTGTCGCTTCGACCTTCAGGGAGTAAGTCCCGTCGGCCAGGCTATAAGCGTGACTATAGCGGTCCTGCATCTGGGTGATGGTCGATACCAGGCCGTCGTTCAGATAGAACCGGATCGAGGTGAGCGCGTATGGCCCGAGAGCAGAAGCGTCAAGAGTGACAGCTCCCGTCGTGACGGTCTGGTTATTGG
>CAYOQW010000328.1:0-1770 GCA_964406175.1 uncultured Candidatus Saccharibacteria bacterium | reverse complement strand
GGTTTCGAGGCCGTGATGCAGGCCAGCTCCAGCTTTGAGAATGGGTACCATCACGTTGAGGTCGGTACCGGCAGCCTGGTGGAGATACGGGAGGTCGTGGCCAGGATGAAAGAGCTGTCGGGAAACAGCGATACAGAATTACGTTTCGGGGTGATAGCTCAGAGAGAGTGTGAAGTCATGGTTCCCTCTATCGACTTGAGTGCGATCCATGCTCTGGGCTGGCAGGCACGATACGATCTAGCCGAGGGGATTTCAAAAACTATTGCAGCAGAAAGGGCCAGGTAGGAACTATGAAACTGCTTATCACGGGCGGGTGCGGATTTCTCGGGTCAAATCTGGCTTCAGAAGCTATTGCCCGTAAGTACGATCTCTATGTCCTCGACAATCTCCATCGTCAGGGCAGCGAAAAGAATCTGGCCTGGCTCTCGAGCCTGGGGAAATTCACCTATATCCATGCGGATACCAGGAACGCCAACGATGTCGAGCGGGTGGTCAGGGATATCCAGCCGGATGTCATCTTTCACCTGGCAGGTCAGGTGGCCATGACCACCTCCATCTCAGACCCGCGACTGGACTTTGAGACCAATGTCGGCGGGACCTTCAATGTCCTCGAATCTGTACGGAAGTATTCTCCGCAGACCGCTGTCATCTACTCCTCCACGAACAAAGTGTACGGCGATTTCGCCGACGTGACGTTCGTCGAGCAGGACAGACGGTACGTCGCTCCTGACTTCCCTCAGGGTTTTTCCGAAACCGTTCCGCTCGATTTTCATTCTCCCTACGGCTGTTCCAAGGGGGCCGCTGATCAGTATCTGCTCGACTATTACCGCATCTTTGGCCTGAAGACGGTCGTGTTCCGTCATTCGTCCATGTACGGTGCCCGCCAGTTCTCGACCTACGACCAGGGCTGGATCGGCTGGTTCTGCCAGCAGGCGATCGAGACCCGGCAGGGAACGCTGAAACAGCCATTCACCATCTCCGGCAACGGCAAACAGGTCAGAGACCTGCTCTATGTCGATGACATGATCGCCCTGTACTACATGGCCGCAGAGCGGGCTGACCAGATCCAGGGTCAGGCGTTCAATATCGGCGGCGGAGCGGCTAACAGCCTTTCGCTCCTCGAGCTCTTCGATATGCTGGAGCAGGAACTGAACGTGAAACTTGACTATACGAAACTGCCACCCCGGGAGAGCGACCAGCTCATCTTCATCGCCGATATCGCCAAGGCCGCCCGACTGATCGGCTGGAAACCCCAGGTAGACAAGTTGACCGGTGTCAGAAATATGCTCAAATGGGTGACCACCTATGCTTGATCTGGACCTCAGCGTTGTCATCCCGGCCTACCGGGAAGAGGAGAACCTCCGCATCATTCTACCCAGGCTGAAACAGACCCTGGAGCAGATGCAGCTCAAGTCCGAGATCCTGGTCATCGATACCTGCGACGGTCTCGATCAGACAGCACAGGTTTGCCAGGAGAACGGTGCGACCTATATCAATCGGCAACACGGCAATGCCTATGGCGATGCCGTACGCACCGGTATCCAGCATGCCCGGGGCACCTGTACGGTCTTTATGGATGCCGACGGGTCCCATACACCGGAGTTTTTGAAGGAGTTATATGCCGAACGAGAGACCAACGATGTGGTGGTCTCTTCCCGCTACGTGCAGGGCGGCAGCAGCGACAATTCCGGCTCCCTGATCTTCATGAGCCTGCTGGTGAACAAGATGTATGCCTGGTTCCTCGGTATCCGGTGCAAGGATGTGTCCAAC
>CAYOQW010000327.1:0-1789 GCA_964406175.1 uncultured Candidatus Saccharibacteria bacterium | reverse complement strand
CAGTCGAACCACTGCTCCCAGGCGAAACCTTGAGATCGGCTACTGCCTTTCTCCTGTACTGCACGGTGGACAGCCTCCACAATCTGGAAAAAGCATGGCTGGATATCTATTCCAAAAAGGGCGGAGTAGAGGCGGAGGGATACCGGATGATTTTAGGCAAGCCGGTCGCATTCCGCACCCTCGAAAAGTGGTCAAGCAAATTCAACTGGGTAGCCAGAAAGAGCACACGGCAGGCCGAGATCACCGAAGAGATGAAGAAGGCGACCGACGCATTCATCCACCTGAAAAAACATCAGCTATCCGAACTGTTCAACCTCATGGTCAAAAACAAGCTGAATGCTATCAGAAATATGACCTGCGAAGACATCCCCATGAGCGATCTCAAACACGCCTGGGAGATGTTCCGAATGGAGGCCGGGGAATCGACTTCCAAGACCACACACGATATCAATCATCCGACCCCGAGAACACCAGAGGAGACCGAGGAAGCAAAGAAACTGAACGAAGCATTGGGAAAGGTACTAGATGGATATCTCTGAGGCCAGAAAAGAACGGCTGAGCGTACCCTACTGGGTGCTCAACAAGAAGATCGTCAATGAGAAGGGGCGCAGGATAGAGTTTCAGCGCCACAAGTTCCTGTTCCAGCCATACGGAGATCTAGCGGCCGAGCAGGTCATCATGAAGTCGTCCCAGGTGGGAGCAAGCACCATGGAGGTCATCAGGACGCACCACGATGCCCGGTTCTTTGGCATCAATCAGATCTACACCCTGCCGACCGGCGGGGATGTGAACGACTTCGTCAAGACCAAAGTCAACCCCATCGCCAACCACAACCCCTGCATCCGTGAAGGTCTCGACCCCAAGAGCATCGACACCATCGAGCAGAAGCAGATCGGCAAGGCTTTCATCTTCTACCGTGGCACCTGGACTGAGAGAGCCGCCCAGATGATCACCGCCGATCGGAACCTACACGACGAACTGGACAGGAGCAATCTACAGACCATCGACGCGTACCGCTCGCGTCAGTATGCCGACGATATCGTCAAGGAGCGCCGCCTATTCTCCACGCCTACAGTACCGAACTTCGGTATACATGCGGCATTCCTCGAAAGCGACCAGAAAGTCTGGCGGTTCAACTGTCCACACTGCCGGCATCGTCAGCACATGGAATGGGAGCGCAATGTGGATCTCGAACGCAAGATCTACATCTGCCGAAAGTGCAACAAGGAACTGACCCCGGCCTATATCTCATCCCAGGGGACATGGGAGGCCAAATACCCCAAGCGTAGCATCAGCGGCTACTGGATCAATCAGATGATGTGCCCATGGTTCACAGCCAGGGAACTGGTGGACGATTTCAACAACCCGGCGACTGACCGTGCTTTCTTCTACAACTTCCGTCTGGGACTGCCATACCTGGACGCGGATCAGCAGATCAACGCCGGCCTGTTCCTGAAGAATGTGCGTGCGGAACTGAAAGACCTCGATCTCGAAAAGCAGAATGTCATGGGCATGGACTGCGGAGGAGGGAAGGGCAACCATGTCGTCATCGGGAACAAGAAGGGTGTCTGGTACATGGATGTGCTGAAAGACAAGTTCGTATCCCCTGACGGCGCGTACTTTTGCGAGTATTGCGGTCGGAGCAAGGGAGTCGGAAAGTGCGGATGCCGGTGGGAGCAGGCAGCACAGCTGATCGAGCAGTTCAACATCTCGACCACGGTCTGCGATGCAATGCCGTACACCGAGGAGACCTTCAACCTGGCCAAGCGCTTCCAGTACCGCGTATATC
>CAYOQW010000326.1:0-1794 GCA_964406175.1 uncultured Candidatus Saccharibacteria bacterium | reverse complement strand
GTTCTACCTTTGACCTGCTGGTGGATGGTTCGATCCGTAAATACGATGGGCTGGCGTTCACGGTTGATGAGCTGTTGGAAAAGATGCAGGGAGGTGCCAAATGAACAAGATATTTGACCGTACGTGCGATATTGCCTGGTGTCCCGGTTGCGGGGACTTCGGCCTGCGGACCATCATGATGGAAGCGCTGGAAGAGGCGGGACTCACCCAGCAGAAGGTCTGCTTCGTGTCCGGCATTGGTCAGGCAGCCAAAGCGCCTCAGTATTATGACACCAGCTATTTCAACGGCCTCCATGGTCGCGCGCTGCCGGCCGCCTGCGGCATTGCCATTGCGAATCCGGGTCTGAAGGTGATCGTGGAGAGCGGGGATGGCGATATGTACGGTGAAGGCGGGAACCATTTCCTCCATACGATCCGGCGGAATCCCGATATCACCCTGGTCGTCCACGACAACATGGTGTACGGACTTACCAAAGGCCAGGCATCACCCACGACACGCAAGGGCATGAAAACACCAATTCAGACCGAAGGTGTTCACTCAGAACCATTGAACCCTATCGCTCTGGCGATCACGGCTGGGGCTACCTATGTCGCTCGTGGTTCTGTCGGCGAGCGTGATCTCACTCGCAAACTGATCGTGGACGGACTGAATCACAAGGGGCTAGCCCTGATCGATGTGTTCCAGTCCTGCGTTTCGTTCAACAAACTGAACACGCACCAGTGGTTCAAGGAGCATTCCGCCTTGATCTCTGAAGGGCATGATGTCTCAGACCGTCTGCAGGCCCTTGCTCTGGCCTTCGAGGAAGAACCTTGGCGTCTGGGGTTGTTCTATCGCATCGAGGGCCGGCCGACCTTTGAGGATGCTCAGAGTGTCTATGAAGAGTCCAGGGAACCATTGTTCTCCCGCCGGCGAGACCAGACGGTCATCTCAGAGCTGATGGCACAGAAGCGTTAGGCCCGGCCATTCTGCTTGTCAACAGCCCTGGAGTATGGTATCTTTCCTTTTGTAATCGAATAGAACGCATATGAAGGTGAGGGAACAGCCCCCACCTTTTTTGTAAGAAATACCCACTTATTCATGACAGGGGAATACCCATGAGTTCAGAACTTGCGATGGCCGTCAAACGCATGGCCGCAGAAAAGAACATCACCGAAGAATCAGTTATTGAGATCCTCGAGGCCGCTCTCATCTCAGCCTACAAGAAGGATCACGCCGAAGCCAAGGGCGTCGAGATCCGTCTCAATCCCGAGGACAATGAACTGCGTATCTTTGCGCTCAAACTCGTCGTTGACGACGTCGAAGAGGGCCAGGAAGAATTCCAGGTCCCGCTCCTCATTTCCAAGGTCTATGACCCTGATGCCGAGATCGGCAAGGAAGTCCTGGTCGAGGTCACGCCCAAGGATTTCGGCCGCATCGCGGCCCAGACCGCCAAACAGGTGGTCATGCAGCGGGTCAAGGAAGCCGAGAGAGATCTGATCTTCAAGGAATACAGCGACAAGGTGAACGAGATCCTCTCCGGTCAGGTCCGCAAGGTCGAACGCACTCATGTGATCGTCAATCTTGGCCGTGCTGACGGCATCATGCCCTACAACGAGCAGATCCCCAGCGAGCACTATTTCACCGGCCAGCGCATCCGGGCGCTGCTGAAGGAAGTCGGTCAGACCACCAAGGGTCCCCAGATCGTGGTCAGCCGGAGCCATCCAGGTCTGATCAAGCGCCTGTTCGAACTCGAAGTTCCCGAGATCTCCTCGGGTGCGGTAGAGATCAAGGCCGCCGCACGTGAGCCCGGTCAC
>CAYOQW010000325.1:0-1823 GCA_964406175.1 uncultured Candidatus Saccharibacteria bacterium | reverse complement strand
GGTGGGATATGTGCAGGCCGTGTACAAAGAGCCGAATGCAATTTTTCAGAAAGCGGATATCTTGCCGGCGGTCGATTTTGACCGGCTGGAACTGGTTACGGTCATCACGGGGTATTGATAGTATGGTCCTCGTATCCATTGGTCTTTTCTTTTGTTTTCTGCAGATCACGTTCGTCCCCCAGGTCATTGGTTCTGGGATCGTGATCGATTTGGTCGCGGTTTTTATTTTGACCTGGAGCATGCTTCGGGGCGGCAATGAGGCATTGCTTCTCGGGTTCATCTGTGGTCTGGTGCTTTCCCCGTATTCAACCCTGCATTTTGGTTTTCTGCCGCTCTTCTACACGATCCTCGCGTTCGGAAGCAGTCTGGTCACCGCGGAGCACATGCAGCAGATACCCTGGGTGCGTGTGGCCTGGAGCGGAGTATGGTGTTTTGTGCTGGAGCTTATGCTTTTTTTGACCTATTTTTTTTCCGGGTATCCGGTCTCGATCAGCGGCTACGTTCTGCATACCGCCTTGCCGAGATCGCTGATCAACACCGGTGCGGTCGCCCTTTTCACCCCAGTCTGCGTACTGCTTCGGGACAGACTGATCCATCAGACCGTCATAGGGATCAAACATCATGACAACGCATGATCCATTTGGGCGACACATTCTGGGCAAAAAGAGAGCTGCTACTGCTATCAAACCGCAGGTCATCGATTCCAGGCACCGGCAGGAGACCAGCTGGAAACAGAATCTGACCCCATTCTCCATACATACAGGTATCGCACGCGAAGAGTTCCAGGGCGCCAGCAGGTTGAAATGGCTTGTCGGGTTCCTGGTCTGTTCTATCGGTATCCTTTTCATCAGGCTCTGGTATCTCCAGATCATCAGAGGGGATGACCTGCGGCATCAGGCGGACGTGAATTACCGGCGTTTCCATCAGATCCGTCCGGACCGGGGGATCATTTTTGACCGGTATGGTCTGGCGCTGGTGACCAATGAGCCTGACTATGTCCTGATCGTCAATGCGGCCCAGCTTCCCAGGGATGAGGCCAGGACGGCACTGGTATCTCGTTTGAGTACGCTGCTTTTGCTTCCCATCGAAGAGACAGCGTCGCAGCTCGACACGCTGGCAGCAAAAGGAGGTGACCGTATCACCTTTCAGGCCGGTATCGACCGTGATGCGGCGATCGCCATGCTTTCCAATCCGGCGTTGTACCCGGGTGTCACGGTGGAGATCCTGCCGCGCAGGTCCTATGTAGAGGGTGAGAAGTTCGGACATCTCGTCGGATACATGACAGAGATCTATGACTATGAGCTCGCTGATGATACAGCAGATATGTATATCGCGGGTGATCATATCGGGCGCGAGGGGATCGAGCACAGCTATGAGCCATACCTGCGCGGGGTGAAGGGGATCGGAGAGATCGAGGTGGATGCGACCGGCGAACAGATCGCGGTGCGGAGCGACCCAAATCAGCTGCCGCAGACCGGGCAGAACTTGACGCTTACTCTCGACAAGGCTCTGCAGGAGCAAGTTTTTGATAGCCTGCAGAAAGGTATCGCCAAGGTCAACGGTATCGGAGGGGTCGCGATAGTGCTGGATGTCACGAACGGAGAGGTCCTGAGCATGGTCAGTCTGCCGGGGTTTGACAGCAATATTTTTTCTGAACACAACAGTGCTGCTTTTACTGCTCTGTATGCCGAGGATGCACACAACCCTTTGTTCAATCGTGCGATCAGTGGTTTGTATCCTCCAGGGTCAACGTTCAAACCGTTCATGGCGGCTGCTGCTCTGGAAGAAGGGATCATCACTCGGAAAACAAAGCTGAATGATCC
>CAYOQW010000324.1:0-1824 GCA_964406175.1 uncultured Candidatus Saccharibacteria bacterium | reverse complement strand
ATCCTCCTCGAGGTTGATGAAATCATCGGCGACTTCTCTCAGTCGTCCTGAAGCGCTTTTGCCAAATCCGATGACCTCGACGCGGCAGCCCTGAGCCTTCAGGTGCTCGAGCAATATGCAGTAATCGCCGTCGCCGGACACGATGACCACGACGTCGAGTTTGGGCGCCAGCTTCAATGCATCGATCGCCAGTTCCATATCGACATTGCCTTTTTTGGAACCGTCATAAAAAGTCTGGAGGTCCTTGGTATAGACCTCAATCCCCATTTTATGCAAAGCGTCAAAAAAGCCCTGTTCCTCCGGCATATCCGCTTTCACCGCATAGGCGATAGCCCGGACGAGGCGCCGACCGGCAAGCGCGGTCTCGACCACTTTTCCAAAATTCACCTTGGCGTTGTAACTGGAACGGGCAGAATAGTACATGTTGGCGACATCGATGAATACACCGACGCGCTGTTCAGGATGTTTCATGGTGATCCTTTTTGTATAGTTCGTACAGCGCCAGTATAGCGCCCGGGCGTTCAGTTGACAAATGCTCATGGAGACTGTGATAATCATATATGTATACTAATTTGCTGGGGATCTCTGTATGCTCAAAAAGAACCTGGTGCTGCCTCTCATCGTCGTATTCCTGGTGGGCAGCATGATCGGCGGATATATGGCCTGGCAGGCTAATCGCGACTCTGTTGCCGCCGTCCCCGAAGACACGCAGACCACAGCCAACGAGGGCCTGTCCAACCTGTCCGATGTCACTTCGGGCAGCGCTGCGTTCCAGTTCGATCTGGGATCAATGCCGCTTGGCTCGACCGATGCCTTCACCGCCAATCTCAAAGGCACGCTCGATTTTGATACCAGCCGACCGGATCAGCCGCTGTCCCTGCTCTCCATGGATGCGGTCATCGAGACCCCCCAGGGTACCGCGACCTACAACGACCTCGCTTTTCTGCAATCCGCCAAAAAGACCTTCTTCAGCCTGAACGATCTCTCGCTTGACCGTCCGGAAAATGTTGTACTCGGTACCCCCGAGACCTACAATCCCAAATGGTACGAGGTCAGCTCCTCCCGTAATCCCCTCTCCATCTTCCCCTACCTGTCCAGCCTGGGCGTCCTGGGGACGAATCTGGAGCAGGGCTTTGATATCGCCGGACTGCAGATCGCACTGAATGACAGTTCACTGTTCGAAGGCATCACCCAGCTCAAGGATGAACAGGTGGACAATGTAGACACTTATCACTATTCCTTCTCTGGTCTGAACAAAGAGCAGGCTGCCGTCATCCTGAGCCAGATGTCGAAGCCAGAAAATCCTGCCGATGCCACAGCGGTCACGGCTCTCCAGGACCAGCTGCAGCAGTTTAATCTGACCGGCGAGATCTGGGTCAGCAAGGCCGGCGGCACGGTCAAGAAGATCACGCTCGCCTTTACCCCGGCGGCCGCAGGTACAGCCGGCATCACCCTCGGCGTGACCATCAACCTGACCGATCTGAACCGACCGGTGACCATCCCGCAGGTGCAGGACGCTGGTGACTTCGACACCTTCCTCACGACTATCCCGGCGCTAAAATCAGCCCCTGACGCCTCGGCCAGCACGATCGAAGAGCTGACGTCCGACGACAAACTTCCACAGCTCCCCTAGTATCTGAATTCTGTGCATCACAAAAAGAGAGGCTCCCCGACGATATAGCGGGGAGCCTCTCTTACATTAATAAGTCCGCACTAGTGACCGACGATCTGATTGACCGCTGACACCATATCCTGCGGAGTGATCCTGGACTTGGTCAGATACTTCGCAGCCCCCAGCAGGAGCCCCTGTTCGATGATCTCATC
>CAYOQW010000323.1:0-1840 GCA_964406175.1 uncultured Candidatus Saccharibacteria bacterium | reverse complement strand
AGATCGAAAAGCGCATCAATTACCGCCGGGCCATGAAGCAGGCGATCGATAAAAGCATGCAGGCAGGTGCCAAGGGTATCAAAATCAAAGTTTCCGGCCGTCTCAACGGTGCTGCCATTGCCCGGAGCGAGTGGGCACGTGAAGGCGCTATCCCGCTTCATACGTTGAAGTCTGATATCAATTTTGCACGTATTGCTTCGCACACAACGTATGGGTGTATCGGTATCAAAGTGTGGGTCTATAAAGGTGAGAAAACCAATACCGTTCAGTTGGAAGGATAACTATCATGCTGATGCCAAAGAAAGTCAAACACCGCAAAGAGTTCAGAGGAAAGAACAGAGGGACAGCCTCTCGCGGCAATTCTGTCGTGTTCGGAAGTTTTGGATTGCAGGCTCTGGAAAACTGCTGGATCACCGCCCGCCAGATCGAGTCTGGACGTCGCACTATTGCGCGTGCTACCAAACGCGGCGGCAAGACCTGGATCAGGATCTTCCCGCATAAACCTGTCACGCAGAAACCAGCTGAAGTACGCATGGGTGGCGGCAAGGGTTCCCCAGAGTTCTGGGTAGCGGTGGTCAAAAAGGGAACGGTGTTGTTTGAGATCGATGGTGTTACCAAAGAAGAAGCCCAAGAGGCATTTCGTTTGACTTCGGCCAAGATGCCCATAGCTACCCGCTTCATGGAAGCCTATTAAATCTGAGGACAGAGAAACATGAAGGCCAAGGAACTACGTCAGAAAAATCAGGTTGAACTCCAGGATCTTTTGAAGAAGACGAAAAGCGAGTTTGTTGATGTGACGTTTCAGCAGGCTATCCGTAAGCTCAAAGCTCATACTGATATCCCGAAGAAACGCAAACTCATCGCCCGGATCGAAACACTCCTAAGAGAACAGCAATAACTCCATCTATTAATCATTTGAGACTATGTCAAAACCGATCACAATTTCCAGTGTTGTCCGACAGGGAACGGTTGTCAGTGCCAAGATGGATAAGACCATTGTGGTACAGGTTGACCGGAAGCTCCAGCATCCCGTTTATCACAAGACCATGACCAAGAGCAACCGTTTCAAGGCGCATGACGAGCGGAACCGCTGCAAAGTCGGAGAGATCGTTGAGATAGCTCAGTGCCGTCCGCTCAGCAAGGAAAAATCCTGGATAGTGACCAAGATCATCGCTGAAAAAAAGACTATTTAACCACCTAAGATTTTACACCATGCTCCAACAAGAATCCCACGTCATCGTAGCCGATAACAGCGGCGCCAAACTGATCCAGTGCATTCGAGTGCTGGGCGGATCCAAAAGGCGTTATGCGGGACTTGGCGATGTGATCATCGCCTCGGTCAAGCAGGCTGCTCCTCATTCCGCGGTCAAGAAGAAACAGGTTGTACGTGCAGTGATCGTCCGCACTTCACAGGAGCATAAGAGGGAAGATGGATCGGTCATCAAGTTTGATGACAACGCTGCAGTGCTGATCACCAAGGACAAGATGCCGGTGGGTACTCGTGTTTTCGGACCTGTGGCGAGAGAGCTCAGAGGTAATAATTTCATGAAGATCGTTTCGTTAGCACCAGAGGTCCTCTAACTATGAATACGATACGCAAGGGCGACACGGTACAGATATCTACAGGCAAGGACAGGACGAAAAGAGGAAAAGTTCTCCAGGTCAAGCCCACGGCTCGGATGATCATCGTCGAAGGCTTGAATATGGTCAAAAAGCATCAGAAGGCCAAGAGCGCTCAGAAACCGGGAGAGATCGTGGACAAGACGATGCCGATATCGATCGAGAAAGTTCAGTTCGTATGCCCGAAGTGCGATCATGCTACCAGAGTCGGGTTCAAAGC
>CAYOQW010000322.1:0-1844 GCA_964406175.1 uncultured Candidatus Saccharibacteria bacterium | reverse complement strand
GTGAATGCCCTGAGCCTGGGCGACAATGTCATCCTAGGTTCGGCAGCGTCCATTGACTTCACCGAGTTCGATGTCTCCGGGACGACCGGTTCCATCACCATCAATGACGGCGGTGACCTCGGAAATGTAAGTGTTGAGGGAACCATCCTCGATATCAATTCACTCGATTTCGTGGGTGCCGGCACCATCACCTCTACTGGAGCTGGGCTGACCCTGACCGGTGCCACTGGTATCACCGCTACCGCGACTACCGGCAGTATCGGCTTGACCTCGACGGCCGCCGGCATCAACCTCACGACCCATTCGACCGCAGGCGATGACTTCACCGTCAATACCGACAAGCTGGTCGTCGAGGGTGATACTGGAAAAGTAGGTATGGGAACGACCACACCAGATGCGAAACTGGATGTTCTGAGCACAACGACCCAGCTACGCCTTAGTTATT
This sequence comes from uncultured Candidatus Saccharibacteria bacterium, assembly GCA_964406175.1. GTDB lineage: Bacteria > Patescibacteriota > CG2-30-54-11 > CG2-30-54-11 > CG2-30-54-11 > CG2-30-54-11. Next base: position 1,399 of record CAYOQW010000322.1, on the reverse strand, counting down.
CTGACAATTCCGCGTATACAGATTTCTTGACCGATGTTTCAGGAAATATGTTCATAGATTCGTCAATGGGTACGTATGCGTTTGGCGGTGTGAGTAATGTGGCAAAGAATTATGCGACGTTCTACAACGGGGACAATACGCAGAGTCTTGGACTTGGCTATGATTCGTTTGCCAGAGTCGAGTCGAGCGGTGGAAATCTGGCAATTAATTATCTAGGGGAGAACAACGTTGACTTCTTTTCTGGTTCAACCCCGACTTCGAACCGTCTAGTCACCATAACCGGTTATGATGCAGGGGCAACAGCCAACAAGTCAGCTTCGTTTGCTATTGATACCGCTGGTGATTTCAATATAGCCGCCCCGGCTGGCGAAGTGATGCGTCTGCAGACCAACAGTGCAGATCAGGTAACGATCGACAATTCAGGTGTGGTCACTGTCGCCGGAGCTGCTGATGGTACGGATGCCCTCGTTCTGACCCTCGGCGATATTTTGGTCACGAATGGAGATCTCGACCTCTCCGGCGGCGATTTCAATGTCGCACTTGACGCCGCTGACAGTGCTCTCATCAACAAAGCCGCTGCCAGCTCGGCGACCGCAGCCCTGGCAGTAACGAATACGACAGCTGCAGCTGATACTGCAGGATCAGTCGGCCTGAGCGTCAGCAATACGGTCACTGATTATGGCAATGACAATGCCGCTGATACCCATATCGCACTTGATGTCCTCTCCACCAACAATGCAACCGATGCCGGGACCAATGACAATACCTACGGCGTCAGAGTGCAGAACTTGGCCGGATCAGCTACCACGGGCAATGAGTATGGCATCTATCAGGCCGGGACTGGCTGGGACTATGGTATCTACGCAGAAGACGCAGTCTATCTGGCCAGCTTGACCCTCGGTACCGACCTGCCCCTCTCAGAAGGTGGTACCGGCGCCAGCCTGACCGACCCCAATGCTGATCAGATCATGTTCTGGGACGATAGCGCCGGAGCGGTGACCTGGTTGACCGCCGGCACCGGTCTCACGATCACCAATACGACCATCACCGCCACCGGCGGCGTCGGTTCCACGACCACCCTTGATGATGCCTACAATAACTGCGCCGGCGCCTGTACTGTCGCCGTCGATGCTGGAGCGGTGACCTGGGACCTGTCCGGGGCCCATGACTTCGTTATCGGCGGTTCCACTTCAGGCAATGTGTTCCAGATGTCGACCGCGAATTCAGACAACGCCACCATGTACGTCGAGAACACCGCTTCAGCCGGTGCGGCTGACCTGAACATCTCCGTTTCTGACGGTGAGATTAACTTGAATGATGATGTCGCCGTATCTGGCGGACTCACCATGGCCGCGGACAAGAGCGTCACCTTGACCTCTGGCACCGGCGGCCTGGTAGT
>CAYOQW010000321.1:0-1846 GCA_964406175.1 uncultured Candidatus Saccharibacteria bacterium | reverse complement strand
TCCCAGTACCGAATTGACGGTGACCAGTCCCCAGATGCCGAGGGCTGCCTCGAACAGTCTGTTTGGTGTCCGTGTACCAATAAGTAGCCGTCCAGTGCGGACAGAGAGTGCGAACGCTGCCCAGAACGCGAGGATGAACGGAACCGCCAGGAGGAAATATCCGCCGATCCCATGCAGGAGAGCCATGATCGCATCGGTCAGCCATTCATGGTCCACCCACCGGTATCCGGGCATGGTATGAGAAAACGTATCCGCGAAGGGGAAATGACCGTTCAGTATCTGCCCGCCGACCTTCAGATGCCAGGGCAGATCGGGGTCAAAGGGCGGATAGAGGCTGAACGCTCCGGCAAAACAGAACAGGATGAAAGGGAATAACCAATTGGACCACCTGGAACTGCTCGAGGTCTTCGAAGTCATGCCTGATCCTCTCATTGAACTATGGTTGAGACACGCGGATATCCTTGAGCTTGAGCTGGAGCGACGTCACCCCTTCCCATTCATTTTCATCGACGGAGAACACGATATCAGCATAGGCTTCCTGGGCCAGACCTTCATACAGTTCACCCAGACCGAAGCCGACGGCCTGAAGTTTGGTCCCATCCGCCTCTACCGCAAGTTTCAAATGATTCTGTTTGGCACCGATCTTTTTCAGGTACCGCATGCCGACATGCGAGGCAGTGAACACCGGAGAGGGATTCTGGTAGCCAAAGGGCCTCATGCGTTCCAGCGTCCGCCACAGATCGTAGGTGATAGTGGGCAGAGAAGTTTCCGCGTCAATACGCAGCTGGGCAGTAAGCGCCTGTTCATCCAGGGTGCGTTCGGCTATAGACTGAAGCCGTTCGATGAACGCTGCAAGGTTGTCATTATCAACCTCGAAACCGCCGGCCAGCGCATGGCCGCCGAAGCGGTTCAGAAGATCCCGGCACTCGGTCAGCGCTTCGGCGATGTGAAACCCGGCGATAGAGCGGGCTGATCCCCTGCTGGTGGTCTCACCCTTTTCCAGCACGAACACCGGTCGGTAGTAGGCTTCGCAGATCCGGCCGGCCACCAGACCGACGATACCGGCCGGCCAGGATTCACCAGTGATCACGAACACCTTGCGGTCCAGCTGTTTGTCGATCTCCACCTGGGCATCGGCCACGATCTGCACAGTGAGGTCTTGACGGTCCTTGTTCAGCGCCGTCAGATCACGGGCGCAGCTCAGTGCGACGTCTGCCGACTCAGCCATGAGGAGCTCAAGTGCCTGTTTGCCATGGGTCAGTCTGCCTGCAGCATTGAGCCGGGGGCCGAGGTAAAAGCCGACGTGATAACTGTCCACCGTGCCGCGTTTGATGTCGGAGCAGTCGATCAGACTAAGAAGTCCCGGCCGCTTAGTCCGGTTGATGGCAGCGAGACCAAGAGCAACCAACGTCCGGTTCTCACCGGTCAAAGGAGCGATATCAGCAATGGTCGCCAATGCGACCAGATCAAGCGGATCATAGGTATACAGAAAACCAAGTTTGCTGCGGAGCGCTTCCGACAGTTTGTACGCCAGCCCCACACCTGCAAGCTCTTTGTAGGGATACGTGCAGTCTTCCCGTTTCGGATCGATCACCGCTAGTGCGTTCGGAACTTCTCCTGTCACATGATGGTGGTCAGTCACGATGACATCCACCCCGAGTTCATTGGCCCGGTCGATCTCCGCTCCCCCGCTGATGCCACAGTCAACGGTCACGATGAGCGAGATACCTTGAGACGCCAGCAGCTCGATCGCCTCGCGATTCAAGCCATACCCTTCACTGATGCGTTCCGGGATGTAGGGCATAGTGTCGATGCCGATCTGTCGAAATACCTGAGTCAGCAGTAC
>CAYOQW010000320.1:0-1882 GCA_964406175.1 uncultured Candidatus Saccharibacteria bacterium | reverse complement strand
GATCTTGGGCGTCGGCGCTGGTTGCGATCTGGCCGAACACGATACCCACGACTGCCGAGACACCGACCGCAAGGACAATTGAAGCACCTGTCACCACGGACGAAACCCCGACCAGACTGGACACCAGTGCTCCGCCGGCAAATCCCAACGCGATACCAAAAGCCCCGCCCAGCATGGTGAGCATGATCGCCTCGAACAGAAACTGACCCAGGATGTCCCTGGTCTTGGCTCCCACTGCCTTCCTCAGGCCGATCTCACGTGTCCGCTCCGTGACAGAGACCAGCATGATATTCATGATCCCAATACCGCCGACCACGAGTGAAATAGCAGCGATACCACCGAGAAGGGCTGACATCATGCTGGTCAGCGTCGAAAGGGTCGACAGCAGGTCCTGGGAGGTCATGACCGAGAAATCAGCCTTTTGGATATCAGTGATCCCGTGATTGGCCAGTAGTGTGGTCTCTATATCCTGTTTGACTGTATCGACAGCACTATCACTGACCGCCTGGACCGTTAAGCTGCTGAACTTCCTGACCCCGGAATCCTCAGCGAGTGCTGTATACGGCACGAAAACATAGTCATTGGGATTGGTAAAGGTGCTGCTCGACTTGTCCTCCAGGATACCGATGACCTGATAGGACTGATTGCTGATAGCGACGGTCTGCCCGATCGGGTCGAGATCGCCAAAGGCATCGAGAGCGACCTGAGACCCCAGAACGGCGACCCGGGCTTTGGCCGAGACGTCGTCACTGCTGAAATAGACACCACGGGACAGTGCAAAATCCTGCACCTGAAAGGTAGTAGGAGTCGTACCAGAAACCTGGAATGACTGCTCGCCATAGGCGGTCAGGATCATCCCTGTCCCGGAGATCCTGCCTGCGACGATCGCGATATCGGGATGCGATGCGGTGTCAGAGAGCGACTCGAAGTCGTCAAACGTCAACGTCGGTGCCTGCTGCCCGCTGCTGAACGCCCGCTGACCAGGATTGGGCGGCACGCCTTTGGTTTTCACGTCTGAGCTCATCTGAGCCGGCAAACTCTTGCCGGAGGTCACCTGCAGATTCGTAGAACCGAGAGAGCCGATCTGGTCGCTCATGCTTGCCTTGACTCCGCCGACGACCGCGACCAGTGCGATGACCGAACCGATGCCGATCACGATACCCAGGACGGTCAAAAAGCTGCGGACCTTGTTGGCGGTCACGCCCCGCACCGATTGTTTCATGATCTTCATATATTTCATTTGGCACCTCCCTCGGTAGTGACGACCTTGCCGTCTCTCAGCCTGATGGTCCGGTCCGCAAACGCAGCCACCTCCGGTTCATGCGTGATCAGGATGATGGTGGCACCTTTGGCATGGATCTTTTTGAATATGTTCATGATCTCGAGAGAATTGCGGGTATCCAGATTGCCGGTCGGCTCGTCCGCCAGGATGATCGCCGGATCCATGATGAGTGCCCGGGCTATGGCGACCCGCTGGATCTGACCGCCGGACAGCTGATTGCTTTTATGGTTGACCCTCTTCTCGAGGCCGACTTCGTGGATCAGATCAAGGGCCTTGGCTGTCGCATCCTCTCTGTCGCCGTACGTGACCGGCAGAAGGATATTCTCCAGTACTGTTGTCCTCGAAAGCAGATTGAACTGCTGGAAGACAAATCCGATCTTCTGATTGCGGATCTCCGCCTGCTCATTCTGGCTGATCTTGCTCACATCCCGCCCGTCCAGCATATAGGTGCCGGAGGTCGGTTTGTCCAGGAGGCCGATGATATGCATGAGGGTCGACTTGCCGGACCCGGATGATCCCATGATCGCGACAAATTCGCCCCGTTTGACCTGGAAGTTCACCCCGCCGAGCGCGACGGTGTCCTCGTCCCCGGTATGGTAG
>CAYOQW010000319.1:0-1887 GCA_964406175.1 uncultured Candidatus Saccharibacteria bacterium | reverse complement strand
GTCATGAACATCATCTTTGGCCTGTTCGGCGCAGCGTCGAACGGATCCGATACTGGACCTAACATCCAGACCGGGGGAGGCGGTAGCGCCAGCGGTGGAGCTCTCGTCGACCTCGGGGATGAGCTCACGACCGGTGGCGGCGGGTCAGCCAGCGGCGGCCGGCCGAGTGAGCCTGTCAGCATCCCGGTCACGGAAGAATTGATCATCGACAGCTCTCTCTGATCACTTAGACGGGATGGGGCCTATGTGGCCTTTTTCGCGGAAAACATTCCACTATCAGAACGGACCGGTCGAGACCAGGACCCCGTGGTTTCGTCCTTCCGAGGCGGCTTTTGAGTCCTGGATGCAGGTATTCCTGCAGCTGACCGGGATCGAGCACTATGATGTCTGGCTCTGCGGGGGATTTCTCCAGCAGAAATGGCCCACCTGGGACATCGATATCGTCCTGACCGGCCCAATCGAGCCGGTTGAGCTAGAGCACATACTGACCGAGGGACTTCGGTCGGCACTGGTTAGACGGTTACTGGTAGATATTCAGCACCAGAACCAGCCACCTCTGCTGCCGCTTGGCCTGGAGGAGCCCAAGCTCATCACGAGGACGGTACTGTCGCCGGTGATCTATAAGAACGGGGAACGGGTCACTGACTGGACCCACGAGCCGTCGCTGCGGCAGCTCGGCCCGCACCTGTGGCAGGTGAGTACGGTACAACCAGACCAGGTGCAGATCTCTCGAATGCGGGTAGGGATGACCTATGACCTGGCACCGGTACTGATCAAGAAAGGCAAGAACAGCTGAGATGAAGATATGTTTGATCGTCACGATGATGTTCTACGGGAATAGGGCTGGGTTTTGTTGTTTGAAACTATTCAGATCACCCGTAGCCATTACATATTGATCAAGATCTTCGGGGGATAACGTTTCTATCTGTAGTTGGGCTTGTTTTATTTGCAGATAGATCGTTCTTAACTGTGGATCTGATTCAAACGCCGTATTCCAGTGTTCTATATCTTCCTCGACCATACGTGTGACCCGATGCAATGATTTCCATCTACCTTGGCGTGTAATAGTATCTATTTGATCCTGATAATATTTTTTCCATAACGGCCACTGAGATGCTTCCAGTCCGTGAGAAATGAATTCTCGTTCTTTGAATGTCTTTTTCATTCGTTGGTATTCTGATTTCATGGCTTTTGCGCCATTGAGATCTTTTTTGAGATAGTCATTACCGTCAGCTAATCCTGGGATGACCTCGTCTCGGATATTTTGACCATTACGCATGTAATCCCCTGCGAGTATGGCGTCCCATTCAGCTGCGTTCTTGTCGTAGGCGTGAACATAGAGTCGGTTCAGGTTCTGTGGGTCCATAGAAGCAACGACACTATCATAGCCTTGTTGCGCTGAACGCATGTAGCGCGGCGAATAGTATTGTTTCTGATGCCATTCTTCATGGGGAAGGGCGTCGCCGGCACGGGTGTCACGTATTGCAATACGCCCTGGCATAGCAGAGAGTCCCCACGGGACACTCGAATGCAGCATACGCATTCCCTGTCTACCGACGAAGCGAACTTCTTTGGGGCGGGGGACGATGCCGGTCAACAGCCGGTCATAACGCGCCATATGCAGCAGCGAATTGAGCCCGAGGAACTTGCTGTGATCGTGGTTGAAGGTGAAGGGTGGCGGGTTATCCGCATACCAGACCAGTTGACGCTGGGCATCGTGCCACATGGTCTGATGTTCATGGTCTGATCGTTCGAATTGATATGCATTGATGATAGCCAGCGCCAGTGAGAGGTCGAGGGGATCGATCGTGTATTCAAAGACCTTGTCATAGAGTGGCAGGTACCCCGTAAACTAGACACGTAGTCCAAAGGTATGGTAGGGAAAGG
>CAYOQW010000318.1:0-1894 GCA_964406175.1 uncultured Candidatus Saccharibacteria bacterium | reverse complement strand
CTCCTTACAGGATAGTGATCTTCCCAAAACTCATACTTCATACTTCATACTTCGGCTTTCGTATTCCCAGTCTCGAGTGTATCTGCCGTTCCCGAATTTGTAAAGGCAGAGGCCATCACAGCCCTGGCGCTGTCAAAACGTGCCAGCATGACCGGCTCCTGTGCCTGCAGGTGGAACCTGAGGAGCTGGTCCGAGAGGACGATCTGGGCCCGCTCGTCGAACCGGCGTTCATCGCGGTTGATGCGTCTCAACTGGTAGTGCTTCACCGCTGTTTCAAGATACCTGCCGATGCGGCCCTTCAGGAGCATCTCTCCCAGACGGCGGAAGCAGGAGACCGGTCCCCTGGACTCCCGCACCTCAAAGGGCGGATAGTTGTCCCAGGGATACGATGGCACGTACCCGCAGACCCAGAGATTTGCTCTCTGGAACTGATGATAGACGTCCAGACCGTATCCGGGCACCAGATGACTGAACAGACGGGCCGTGTACTGATTCTGGTGATCCAGTGTCAAAGCTTCGTCTGTCACAAAATGGTTCAGGCAGAGCCGGCCGGCGACCTGACTTTCTGACCGATACAGGCCCCAGATCCGGGCGATGAACACGCAGAGTGCCCTCACCAGCCAGATCCGGCCCTCCTGGGCGACGATGAAGATATCGATATCACTGCCCGCTGTGCTCCGGTTGAGGGCCAGCGAGCCGGAGACTGCCACCATGCGGACGAACGGAACCCATCGGAACCGGTCGAAAAACGTACGGGCTCGTTTCCAGAGTCGACGGTCGACCGCCTGATCCAGTTCTCGCCTCTCGACGAGCGCTCCTCTGCCGTACAGGAAAATGTAGTCATCGGCTGTGCCCAAAAAGCCCTGCGCAGCTAACGCGAACGCTCGTTCCCGCAGCTGATCGATCCTCAGTCCCTGGGTCCCGCAAGGGCACAGATACTGCTGCAGCTCGACCCAGGTCAAAGGATAGTTCAGCAGATCATAGTAGAGTACCGTATCCAGGATCGCCCGATCGACGGGGTCCAGTGCAGTGTAGATAGTATCCGGCATCACGACACGACATTCCAGATGACGCTCTTGATCCAGACGATGGTGCGCTCAAGCCCGGGCGGCAGGTACACCCAACGGTCCCCGCGAAAATGAAAATAGTAGTCCTCCAGCTGACCTGGGAATATGTTCGCATTTGGAGCCTGAAAATCCTGCTTGAGCTGAATGATCACGAGATCCTCAAAGCGGGTGCGCCTGGTGATCTCATAGTCCAGGATCCTGCCCCAGAGGTCCATATCATATTGCGTATCGGCGGAGATCTCTATCGTCCCGGACTTGCCGAGCGCTTCCAGATACAAGGTATAGTCTCTCTCGTTCCTGGCGTACAACCAGGTCTCGAGCGCCTTCTCGGGAGTGGAAAAAAGGCTGGCACTCGACTCTCTGAGCGGCAGTGGCGTTTTTTCCACGACCCGGTCGAACGCATACACTGCGCCCAGCACCACACAAACGATGATGCCAAAGCACCCCAGCAGCTGTTTCATCCATTCACCAGAGGTACAGGTTAAGGTTGCGGCTGCGCGTCCAGCAGCGCCTGGATCGCCGTGGTCAGACTTTCAATACTGTAGGAGCCCTCGTGCTTCTTGCCGTTCAGATAGATCGTCGGGGTACCGGTGATGCCCAGGGCCTTGCCATCGGTATAATCCTGCACGACCCGGGCGCGGTATACCCGGCCGTCCAGATCAGCAGTGAATTTGTCGATGTCGAGCCCGAGCGTGCGGGCATAGGTGATCAGCTCATCTCTCGTGATCTTGCCGAAGTTATCCCACAGCAGTTTCTGGTATTCCCAGTACTTGCCCTGTGCACCGGCCGCTTCATTGGCCTCAGCTGCGAACTCGGAGGGACTGGTC
>CAYOQW010000317.1:0-1894 GCA_964406175.1 uncultured Candidatus Saccharibacteria bacterium | reverse complement strand
GCGTTACTCTCCATTGCTACGAATTCGTCGCCTGCGAGCGAGAACAGCGCATACTTTATCGAGCCAGCCGGCTCTGGTTCGCCAGGTTCGCGTCTGGAGACGTCGAACACAAGTGAATCAACGGAGTTTTCTAAACGGCCAGGTTTGGCGGCGAAGATCGAGGTGTAGGACGCGATGGCCTGTTCGACCTTGCCGAACTGGTTACCTACGAACAACAGGGCCGGCGTGATCTTTTGCTTCCGGCCAGGGGCCAGGTTCAGCTGCCACGAGACACCAAAGCGGTCCTGGAGCCAACCATACCGTTCGCTGAACGGGTACGTCCCCAGCGGCATCATGGCAGTGCCTCCATCGATCAGTTGTTTCCAAAGATTATCCACCTCGCTTGAGCTTACGCAGTTCACAAAGAACGAGGTGGCCGGGCTGAATGTGTACTGAGGACCACCATTGAGGGTATAGAATTGCCGGCCAAGCAGCTCAAACGAAGCGGACATGACCGACCCTTCCGGGCCAGGTCCTGCTTTGCCATATCGCGATACACCGAGCTGTTTTGAGTTCTTGAAGACTGAGAGATAGTAGTTCATGGCCTCCTCGGCCTCATGATCGAACCAGAGAAATGGAGTGATCTTTTGCATAGGGTTGCCTTGATAAAATGGTAGGAGCTGTAATGAAGAATTGTTTTTCCATATTCTCATGAAATCACTACCTGTCAATTTCTCAGGAGTCAAAAAGAGCCGGGCTGATGCCTGGCTCTGCTGTTAGATGGTTGCCTGGTTTGCTGCTATAGACTAGCAGTGACGACTTGTGAACAATGGGCGCAGCGCTTGGCTTCCAGAGGGATCTCGCTGAGACATTCAGGACATTTACGGGTCGAGGGAGGGGTGGTGGCCGTCTTCTTCTGAGCTTGGGCAGTGAGCACGTTCATGGGTTTGACCACAAAGAATATCACGGCGGTCGCGACCAGAAGGAATGAGATGAACGAGTTGATGAAATCACCGTATAGGAACTGGCTGCCGTTGACTGTGAACTTCAGGCCGGAGAAGTCAGGCACCTTGGCTACTGCCGCTATGAGAGGGGTGAGGATATCCTTTACGAGTGCGGTCACCAGAGAGCCGAAGGCGGCTCCGACCACGACTCCAACTGCGAGGTCGACGACATTGCCACGGAGAAGAAATTCTTTGAATTCTTTGAGCATGATACCTCCAGTATTTACTTACTCCTAGTTATACGTTTTTTCTGGGTTTCTATCAGTCCTTCGGCGAGTCTGGTGAAGATCGCGATGAGGAGTCCGATCCCGATGAAGACGTAGAGCATGGTGAATACTTTACCGGCATCGGTTTGAGGTGAGAAGTCGCCGTATCCGACCGTGGCCAGGGTCATCACGCAGAAGTACAAACTATCCAGATACCGCCAACCTTCCACGAAGTGGTAGAAGACCGCCCCGGCTCCCAGGGTGATACTGGCGGTCAGGGCCAGCAGGCGGAATGCCGGGTCTTTCCAGACATGGCGCAGCGCATGAGCGAACTGGCGGAGTATGACGAGGGAAGAGAACATCTGGATCACTTCTGCATAAGTTCAGATAACGACTGGTGCAGAATATTCCTATTATTTAGCGACAGCAAGCGTAGGATCGCTGGAAGTTACCGAATGCTGTAGGAAAACGCAACGGACTGTGCGTCATCGGCTCTTATGAACTGGACCACTGCCTGACTTGATGAGACTTCGACGTGCAGGTAGCCAGATCCGCCAAGTATGTCGCCGGCTACATAGCCGTAATTCTCAGCTGTATTCAATTTGTCGCCAGGGTGGCTCGGCTGCGGCAGGGTCTGATAGACGATACCGTCCATCTCCTGGCGGGCAAAGAAATGGTCGTGGCCCTTGAAGACTGCCTTTACAC
>CAYOQW010000316.1:0-1905 GCA_964406175.1 uncultured Candidatus Saccharibacteria bacterium | reverse complement strand
GAATTGACATCAGAGGAACAGCGTGATTTTTCCCCGGAGTACGCCGCGGCCCGGCTGAAGGAGATCCATTAATCGATCCCTGCCCATTGCCGGAGCAGATTCAGATCAGGATTCCTGGCGGAGCCATACATTCCGTGACGCAGGATAAATAGGAGTTCTGCAGCAGGCAAAGCGGCCAGCTCGGAGAGTGATGCTTTGCCCGTGAGAGCGTTTCTGATCATGGTAGATGAATGGAGTCCAGTATTAGACGGTGCAAATGACCGCACATTGATGCCTGCCTGACGCACTTGCTCGATATGAGGAGGTTCGGCCGCAAAATGGCGCCGAATGATCACATGGTCTATCCTCTCACGCGCCGGATCATATCCATAGGGAGTGGCCAGAGCCGGATCGGACCGGTAGTTCATTTGTGCGCCAAGTACGTTGAAGGAGCCATCGGGATAGCGCAATGGCGCGTGATCATCCCCCATCATGTAGACCATATTTATCATTTCTACCTGTGGTCGAAGCTTCTGCAATAGCCGGTAGGCACCATCGACGCCATCCAGTCCTGTCCGGCCCTGTTCATCTGGCTGCAATGCTTCATGACTGACCTGGATGAACGGCTGGAGGCCTGTCAGCAGATTTTCGATCATGGCGAATCTGGCCCTGGGTGGTGACAGCCGGCCGGCTTTTTGTCGATATACGCCGACCACCTATGGCCGGAGGACGATCTTTTCGCATGCCTCAACAGCCGCGAGCTCCAGCATCGTGAGCATATGACCGTCATGAAGGGGGTCGGCCGCGGTCGGCAGCCAGAGCACACGGAGATAGTGGAGCAGCTGTTTTGATGCTTGAGGGTTTTGGCCGTCATCGACCTGCAGTTCCGGTGCGGTCTGCAGTTGCCCCCTGTTCTGACGAATGGCGAACTGCAAAAAGATCCGTTGATACAGCATGTCTCTCAGAGCGAGGCCCTGGATATCTGACTCTGACAATACTGGCCTGAGGAGATGCCGTCTCAGTTGAATGTCACGGCCAAAGAGCGCAGCCGCACCGATGAAATCAAACAGTGGCCGGACAGTATTCCCTTCGTGTTCAGTCCGAAGTGACGCTCTAGATCTTGAACTTCTTGATCGGCTTTCACCCTGAGTGGAACACAGCATGACCGCCTGCATCCAGCTGTCGAGGTCTACCAGGTTTGACGGATCGAAATGAGGATCAGCCGCCAGGATGAGGGCCAGATGTTTCATCAGGCTGGCTCTCTGGTCGAAAAATCTCAGTGTCTCGCCTGGCGTACTGATTGACCAGCGAGGTCCGCTGATGTCCCGGTCAGCCAATTGATCCGGCTCATGCGCCGCCATGACGGCATCTCTCCATCCCAGCAACCGATCCCACGCGCCATCAGGAGACGCATCGATCCAACCAAAAGGATCTTGCTCTGACATGAATTACCAGCGTACTACTCGATTGATTTCAACTACTTAATTACCATTGGGGCACGATTCATACAACGAAAAAAAAGGATACCGATACGGAGCACGCAAGTTAGCCTAGGATCAATCTACGGAGTTTTTCATTTTGATCAGTACCGTACATGCCATGCTCAACAATATATCTCAATTCCGCGGCCGGAAGCGCCCTCAGATCACCCAGTCTGCCGGTTCCTTGAAAAGCTGCTCTCATGGCGGTCGATGAAGTAGCAAATGTAGGAGTTATCGAGTCCAATGCTACCGATGAATTGCCTATCAATAAGAGACTGGCATCCAGTTCTGCCTGTTCCCGACCTATGAAAACCACAACAATTTTTTCTCTTTCCTGATCAAAACCATCTAAATGTTGAGCACAATTCTCTTCCATCTTCCCGACGGTATCGAGGGATCCATCCGGCTTGGCCCGCGCAGCATGATCAGAACCTGCAGCATATAC
>CAYOQW010000315.1:0-1921 GCA_964406175.1 uncultured Candidatus Saccharibacteria bacterium | reverse complement strand
TCAGGACGCTGGCCAGGACGGCGGCCAGGGCGAAGCCCCATTGGCCGGCCTGGACGAGGGCGATGATGATGATGAGTTTGCTCCAGAAGCCCGCAAAGGGAGGGATACCGGCGATGGACAGCGTGCCGATGACCGAGGTGGTCGCCGTGACCGGCATCCGGGACTCAAGGCCACCAAGCTCTCCGGTATCACGCGTACCGGTCGCATGTTCGACCGCACCGGCATTCAGGAAGAGGAGCGATTTGGAGACTGCATGATTGATGAGGTGAAAAAGCCCGCCAATGATACCCAGAGGAGTACCCAGGCTGAGACCACCGAGGATATAACCGACCTGAGCCACGCTGGAGAACGCGAGCAGACGCTTGAAGTCTTTCTGCTTGAGACCGAGCAGACCACCGACGACCATGGAAATGCCCGAAAGGACAGTCAGGGCAGACAGAAGCTGAGTCGGGGCGTGGAAGACGGTGAACAGGACCCGGGCGATAGCGTAGACGCCAAGCACCTTGATCAACACACCGGACAGCATGGCTGAGACCGGTGCTGGTGCACTGGGATGAGCGTCAGGGAGCCAGGCATGAAAGGGTACGAGAGCCGCTTTGAACGCAAAGCCGCACAGCAGCAGCCCTCCGATCATGAGCGTGGTCATCTGATTCTCACGCCCAGCCAGCGCGTAGGAAAGGCCAGAGAAGCTCAGAGTACCATACAAATAGAACAGCATGGTGCTGGCGAACATGATCATGGTGGTGGATACCGCCGAAAGGATCATGTATTTGAACGCAGCTTCGATGCCGTCCCACTTGAGGTTGAAGGCAACGAGAACATAGGAAGCAACGGCCGCCGCTTCCAGGCAGACGTAGAGCGAAAACAGATCAGAAGCCATGACCAGTGAGTAAAGACCAGTGCACATGATGAGGAACAGGCTGTAAAATTTGGTCTTGCCGCCCAGGTGCTCCATGTAGCTCGTGGCGTACAGACAGACGATGGCACCGATGACGCTGATGGTCAGCATCATGAGCGAGCTCAGCGCGTCCACCCGCAGATCCACGCCCCAGAGCGACGTGATCGCCTTGACCCCGTGACCGAACTCGGTCGTCAGGTACCAGGACATGACGCTCAGCAGGGTGAACACTGCGATCGTACCCACCGTGACTGCCCGCCGTGATACCTGCGAAATGAACGGCAGGGCACAGGCGAGAGCCAGCGGAAGGATGAAGAACCAAAAGGGAAAGTAGGTGACAGAAACCATTGGAAAACCCCTTTATCTGAAGATCATGAACATGACAAGTCCCATACCGCCGATGACCCACAGGGCATAATTGCTGAGCAGACCGTTGTGCATCCAGCCCAGAGCATTGCCGGATAGCCGTGCCGTCGAAGTGACCGCAGTCTCATAGAAACTGTCGATCAGACGATCGAACTTGAAGACCACACCCGAGACCACATTGACGCCGCGTCGGAAACCCCACTCGTAGATATCAAAGAACCGTTTCTCAGCGAGCTCATAAAGCTGATGCAGTCCGGGCAGGGAATGGATAGGCTCGGAGGCCATAGAGGCGTTGCCATTGGCCTTCTTCACGCCGTAGCGGTGCAGGATATAAGCTGCAGCCAGGACGAACATGGACACCAGGGAGATCCAGCTGTAGGAGAACGTATGACGCCAGAATTCCATTTCGCTATGCCCCTCTTCCAGCACATAGGTGTGCTTCAGCACGGGCTCGACGAAGTGTTCCAGAGGCAGACGGTTGTACACACCGAAGAGCACGCAGCCTGCGGCGATGACCACCATGGGCACGAGCATGGCCCAGTGGCTTTCCTTTACCTCTTTGGCCTTGACCGGCATATCCTTATTCACTTTGCCGAGGTAGACCGAGTGACCAAGCTTGAGGAACGAAGCAAAAGTGAACAACGCTCCCACCCAGGC
>CAYOQW010000314.1:0-1924 GCA_964406175.1 uncultured Candidatus Saccharibacteria bacterium | reverse complement strand
GTCGATCCTGAGGGCTCTCCATGTCGGTCGGGTAAAATCGCCCGCAAACGCGGTCTATGCCCCCCTCAATGAAACCAAAGGAAGTGCGGAAAGCTACGATGGCATGTCGATGTCGGCCCTCGACGCCCCAAATGCCCAATTTGACAGAGAGCGCAATACCTGGGGAAATGATCTCCAGAAAAGAGTACAAAACGCGGTTAAGTCTGCCAGCTCCTCAAAAGTATCCTTGAATCAGGATACAAGCGTTTCCATTTGATGAACCCGCGGTAGAAGCACTGCCTCACACGCAAAAGCACATGACGCTCCATGATCGCTTCGAGCACTCCGACGAACTCTCTCCCTGACGAGCCGTAGCTCACAGAAGCCTCTATCCGGCATGGCATAGAGGTGTACCTGGTCGCGCTGCTCGATGGGATGGAAGGGTCGGACACCCTGTTCCCTACCAGGGAACAACGCCGTGAAGCGCTCGCTCTGGTCTCTATGCAGTTCGAGCAGAATGAAGCACGCGTCCCGGGCGGTACCGCCATCCATACGCTTGACCTGCTCCACATGGTACATGACCTGGCGCCGACTATGCTCGCCAGACTGCACCCAGACCTGTCGCCAGAACAACAGACCGCTCTGCTCATAGACCTGCAGCAGGGCACTATCTTTCACGACATCGGAAAATCAGGCTACCCGCGAGCAGACCACCTCATGCTGCTGTTCATGAAAAGCCCGGCCGAGATCATGCAGTCGGTCGTAAAACCAGAAGGCTCATACAGCTACGAGGAATGGGGAGCGGTACGCCTCGCAGAAGTGCTCGGACATCTCAAGCTCGCGGTTGAAACGACCAAGAATGTGCATACTGGCAAATACACCATGGAGCTCCGGCTGATCGAAGCACTTGAGCATCTGGTGCATTCACGTCCGAAAGATGGTCACCCAAGGATAGAGACCATGCGGGAGCTCTTCGACTCACACAGCCTCTGGACACAGCGGCTGCTGGACGAAGCAGGTATACAGAACGAACGTGTCCTCGATATCGCCCGAGGTCACCATCTCCTCGAATTCCTCGCCAACCCGGAGTACAGGGGGTACTGTCCGGACGATGCCGAACTCGAACGCCATACCTCGGACCTCCCCTCGCTCGATTGTCAGATCATGCTGGAGATCATCGATAAATATCAGTCCAATGCCATCCGGACAGCAGGTCTGAACCGACATTCACCCGACGGCACTCCTCTGCTCGTTCGCGACCATAGAAAAGAATCAAACCAGACCAAAACAGCGGCACTGGCGTTCGTCGAAAGCAAGATAGCACAGGCAGAAGCCGCCGTGACCACGACCGACCAGACGCCGAAAGGTCAACACTCACGTATCATTTTGACCCGATACAGAACAGTCCTCAATTGCTTGAGGACTGTTCTGCTGCCTGAGGGACCGGTAGTCTAGGCTTCGGTAAATGTATCTTTTTTCTGCGGCCGGTAGAACGCTACGAACACCAGCCAGGCTAGCAAAGTCGTCCCAGCGCCGATGATGATCGGCAGGTCATGGCTGAAGTTCGTCAGGTAGCCGGAGATGATCGGCGGGATGGCCATGGCCAGAGCACTGAAGGACTGGTTGATGCCCATGATCTCACCCTGGGAGTCCTCGCTCGAAGCATTTGAGAGCAGTGCAAGTGAATTGGGTTGCGTGAGCCCGTTGAACGCGGCCACGAACGGGATCACCCAGTAGACCATGTAGGACTTGGTCAGGATGACAAAGAACGGCAGCGTGAGCCCGAGCAGCAGGATCGATACGTTCAGGATCTTCGCAGAAGAGAACTTCTTGCTCAGAGGTCTGGTGAGACCACCCTGGACGATAGCGATGCAGATGCCCATGAAGGCAAAGAGATCACCGATCCTGGACTGGGTGAAATGGAAATTCTCGATCAGGTAGACCT
>CAYOQW010000313.1:0-1925 GCA_964406175.1 uncultured Candidatus Saccharibacteria bacterium | reverse complement strand
CGAGGTATTCTCCTTTCACCTCAAAGGGTTGCAATCGTAACTGGAATACGGGTAAGTTAGAAGTAGATATGTGTATTGTTATAGTATATCTCAAACCCCAGGTGACGTCTAATGGCCTACCAACAGCAGTTCATCTCCCTCCTCAGCTTCCCCACCGCCATCGTCCATATCGACTGCGATGCGTTCTTTGCGTCGGTCGAGCAGGCCATGCATCCAGAGTACAAAGGAAAACCAGTGGTGACCGGCGCCGAACGCGGCATCATCGCCGCGGCCAGCTATGAGGCTAAAGCGCTCGGTATCACGCGCGGCGTTCACCTGGGCGAAGCACGCCGGATGTGTCCCGGGCTCATCGTGCTGCCGACCGATTACGAGACCTGCAGTCTATTTTCCAAACGTATGTTCGACATCATGCGGCGATTCACCCCTGAGGTCGAGGAATACTCGATCGACGAGGGCTTCGCTGACCTGAAGGGTCTGCGGCGTCTGTACCGCAAGCCGTACGAGGACATCGCCCACGACATGAAGGACGAGATCGACCGCGAGCTCGGGATCACGGTCTCTATAGGATTAAGCCTGTCCAAGGGACTGGCCAAACTGTGCTCAAAGTTCCGCAAGCCTAACGGATTCACGGCAGTACGGGGACGTCATATCCACATATTGTTGGAAAGGACGACTCTCAAAGAGATCTGGGGCATCGGAGCCAACAGTGCTGCTCTGCTGGAAAAACACGGGGTGAAAAACGCCCTGGACTTCGCTCACCTCGAGGAGCCCTTTGTCCGCAAGCTGCTGGGTAAACTGGGGGTCGAGATCTGGAACGAGCTCAACGGCCGCTCTGTCTATCCGGTTGATCCAGAAGAGAAGCAAACCTATCAGACCATCACCAAGTTCAAGACGTTCACCCCGACCGTGACGGACAGGTCGGTGCTGAAGGCTTTTCTCCTGCGGAACATCGAGTCAGCCTGCATCAAGGTCCGCCGCTACCACCTCTCCGCCACCAAGATGTACATCACCCTGCGTACCCAGTCCTTCCAGCATCTATCGCTCGGGACCGAGCTGAACCGGGCCAGTGCCAGTCCGCTGGAGCTCGCCCCCATCGCGGAGAGGCTCTTCGACCTGGTGTTCAGACCGGACGAGTACCGGGCCACCGGCGTGGTGCTCTCTGACCTCATCGCCGACGACCGCATCCAGATGGGTCTTTTTGACAGCCCGCTCGAGATCGCCCGCCTCGAAAAAATGTCCTCTGTGATCGACGAAACCAACGGTAAATTCGGCAAACACACCCTTCACCTGGCCTCCACGCTCCAGGCCGGCAATCAGCATGCCGGCAAGAGGGGCAAAGTCACCGCCCGCAAGGTCCAGCTGTTCCCGGGCGAAACCGCCCGCCAGCGGCTCCAGTATCCACGGGTGTTCATGCCGGAGCTATAACGGAAGAAAAGGCACCTCAGGTGCATTGATTGACATATCTCCTGTCCCACGTTAAATTTGATAAAATAGTTGTTCAGTCACACAGAGGAGATCGCGATGAACCACGAGATGCCGGTATTCGACCATCTGGAACCCAAGACCAAACCCCTGACTGAGCTCCATCTGCACGCTGGTGCCGGCCTACCGACCTCCACCATGTGGTCGATCGCCCATGACCAGGGCATCCGCCTGCCGTTCAAGAACTATTGGGCGTTCAAGGAATTCATCACGGTGACCAAGGACCGCATGATGAACCTCGACACCTTCCTCCACTCTGATCTGAACCCGTTCCACTGGTGCGAGGTCATCCAGTCCAGCCCCGAGGCCATGGAACGCACCGTGTACGAGATCGCCGCCAAGGCCTACCGATCATCCAACGTCCGCCGTATCGAGATCCGTTTCACTCCCATGAAACGCAACCGCAGCGGCGAGCGTGACCTCGACCATATCATCATGGGTGC
>CAYOQW010000312.1:0-1935 GCA_964406175.1 uncultured Candidatus Saccharibacteria bacterium | reverse complement strand
AGTTTGAACAGATCCATTAGTTCTTTTCCGACTTTGCACACATCTCGTGCATATGGCAGCAGCACCGGAGCCGTTGCAATAGCCACATCAGCGAACTCAAGCAAGAAGTGAGTGTTGACTGATCCTTCCTTGAAGACGCTGACATTGATGTGCAGATCTTTGGATGCCTCAGAGCCATACCGTATCTCGCTCAATTCCTGCACTACCTGGCTGGTAGCTATTATCGAATTTGCCAGATCCACAGCATTGACGCTGGTACTCCCTTTCATCCCTAGGTGGAAAAGGTACCCTTGTTGGTCTGCCATAGTGCCCCTTTGTTTTCGGTACTGGTAAATCCACCGCATAGTATCACACTCCAAAAAGGAATGAAACCGACAGAAAAGGACGGCTATCTGCCGTCCTTTTCCCGTAGTTCTCCGGGCTTCACATGGTACTTGCTCCGGAGGAGATCTCGTGCCTGCTTCCGTTCCTTCGGAGATCCGGTCTCGAACCGATCCCACAGTTCCTGCTCCTCCAGTGTCATGGTTCGCTCGAACTCAGATCCGTCCATCGTGTCTACTCCTTTGCGAAGGTAGCTTTGCTTCCGCTATAGAGTCCGGAGGCAGAGAGACCGATCATGATACCCACGATCACTCCCTCCACGAGTTTGCCCGGATCGATCACTAACTTCAATCCGACCCCGAAGGTGATCGAGAGGATCGGCGCCCACCTCTCGGCGAGTCCGAAGCTTCTTTTTATGGCCTCCACGAGACCAACTACGAGGGGCGCAAGCAAGATGTCACCGTACGCGTCCATATTTGAGCCTTTCTGATGATAAATGATACAGGGTAAGCCTGAATAATCGATTGTAGGGCGTCCTACGCAGTATTCGCTCACTATGGCGATATTACGCCATTATTTGTTGAGCAGGGTCTGATTCACCTTTTCCCAGGAGTCGAGACCGTTGGTGACGAGGTCTCCGTTGTTGATGAGGATGCGTCTGCCGTCTTTTTCGAAGAAGCAGGCATCATTGTTGGGATCAGGTTTGATCATTTTGACATTGCCGGCAGCGATTGCGATGAGGTTTGCCATTTTCTGTGCATCGTTGATGGCCTTGAACTGTTCGGGGGTCATTTCTTCGTCCTCGATAATTGGATTGATAAGTTTGCTGACATCGTCGATGAGATGATTGATGGTCACATCTGTCCAGCCTTTCGGGTCTGACTTTGCGTCCAGTTCTTTGTGCATCTTGATACGGTCGCGATTGAGAGGTATCCCCCACCGCTGCACGAGCACTTTTACGAGGAGTACGAGTTTTCCGTACTGCTGATCGGTCATCCACCCGTTTTCCATTTGGTCGTCGACCAACTCTATGCCGATCGATCGGGCGTTCCATGGTGGATTGACCTGGTGCGTTGCTTCCCGGCGGACATGCCAGGCGGCGTCCTCGTCCGGTACGAGCGTCGCGATGGTTCCGTCCCGGCCTATGACATAGTGCGCTGATGCTCTGGAGGCGGTATTGCACAGATGTGCGACCGATCCGCTGAATCCTCCCCAGGTGGAGTGGAGGACGATACTGTCTATCTTGGTGCCATGGCGGGATTCACGATTTGGCGAGATTGTCATGATTCACCTCAATTCGGTTTAATTTGTGCCTTCACTCAGGTGATTGATCATCATGTCCAGAAGCTTCTGCATACTGTCTTCGATGCGGTCAGTAGAGGCTTTGATCTCTTCCACCTGAGATTGGTCTGCTTTGTCGTCGATCTTGTTCTCGATGGACTTCAGCCGGTATTCGAGTGTCTCAGTATTCGGAGATGCGACTACCACCGTCTCTATGCGAGTGACGCGGTCATTGATCGAATACTGCTTGATGGCGATGTACGAGATGAACCCCACGATCGTGGCGACGAGCGCGATGTTATCCCGTATGAAGTTGATTGTTTTGGTCATCCG
>CAYOQW010000311.1:0-1942 GCA_964406175.1 uncultured Candidatus Saccharibacteria bacterium | reverse complement strand
GGTGATCTATCCGCATCCTCCACAGGAGGATACGGAAGCTGCCGGGGCGCAGATCCGGGCACTGGTGCAGCAGTATCGGATCGAAGCCATCGCTATCGGCAATGGGACAGCGGGCAGAGAAACGGAATCCTTTGTCCGCGATCTGAAACTTGGGGCTGAGGTTGAAGTGTTCATGGTGGCTGAGAGCGGGGCTTCGATCTATTCAGCATCAGATGCGGCCAGGGAAGAATTTCCAAACGAGGATGTTACGGTACGAGGGGCAGTCTCCATCGGCCGCCGGCTCATGGACCCGCTCGCCGAGCTGGTCAAGATCGACCCCAAGTCCATCGGAGTAGGACAGTACCAGCACGACGTGGACCAGACGAAGCTGAAGGACAGCCTGGATGAGGTCGTGGTGAGCTGTGTGAACTCGGTCGGGGTCAATCTGAACACGGCCAGCAAGCATCTGCTGATGTACGTGTCCGGCTTGGGTCCCCAGCTGGCTCAGAATATTGTTGCGCACCGCGACCAGCACGGACCCTTTGCCACTCGTGCGAAGCTGCGGGACGTCGAGCGCCTGGGTCCCAAGGCTTTTGAACAGTGTGCTGGCTTCCTTCGGATCGCAGACGCCAAGAACCCATTGGATAATAGTGCTGTGCACCCTGAACGGTACGCTCTGGTTGAAAAGATGGCAACGGATGTTGGAACGACCGTCCCGGACCTCATCAAGCTCGAGTCACTGCGGAAAAAGGTCAACCTTCGGTCCTATGTGACCGAGACCGTAGGTTTACCGACATTGAGCGATATCATGGCTGAACTGGCCAAGCCCGGGCGCGATCCTCGCGAAGCGCTGGAGGCTTTTTCTTTTTCAGACAGCGTGCATACCATGGCCGATCTGCAGGCCGGTATGATCCTGCCGGGCATCGTCACGAACATCACCAATTTCGGCGCTTTCGTAGATATCGGGGTCAAACAGGACGGTCTGGTTCATATCAGCCAGCTATCGGATCACTATGTGTCATCGCCTGGAGATGTGGTCAAACTTCGCCAGCAGGTGCAGGTGAAAGTCGTCGAGGTCGATATGGCCCGTAAGCGGATCCAGTTGACTATGAAGGACTGTGCAAATGGTTAAGTATGCCTCAGTTAATAATGAGAAGTTCGTGCAGATCGTCCTGGAGCACTACCGCGAGCATGTTCGGTCATTGCCGTGGCGTGAAACGCGCGATCCTTACCAGATCCTGGTATCTGAGATCATGCTCCAGCAGACCCAGGTCGATCGGGTCATCCCGAAGTACCGAGCCTTTTTGTTAGCCTTTCCGACCGTGAAGCTCCTGGCTTCAGCTTCGCTGCTTGGCGTGCTGACGCTCTGGCAGGGGCTCGGGTACAACCGCCGAGGCAAGGCGCTCTGGGAGGCTGCCCGAATGATCATGGACGAATTCAACGGAGAGTTCCCACTGAACAGAGCTGATCTCATGCGACTGCCAGGCGTCGGTCACTATACCGCTGGCGCAATCATGGCCTTTGCTTTTGATCTTCCGGTGACCTTTATAGAGACCAATATCCGGACCGTGTATCTCCACCACTTTTTCGCTGATCGGACCGGGGTTGATGACCGCGAGATCCTGCCGCTGATAGAGGAGACCCTCGACCAGAAAGACCCGAGGAACTGGTACTATGCGCTTATGGACTATGGTGCGTACTTGAAAAAGACCCAGGGCAGCAACAATGGTCGAAGCAAACATCACACCGTGCAAAGCAGATTCGAGGGCTCACGTCGCCAGGCCCGGGGCGCGGTCATCAGGGCGCTTTCTGACGGCAAGGACAAGGACTTTCAGGCGATGGTCAGCTCGGTGAACGCTGATGAAAGCGTTCTGCGCAGCATCCTTGACGACCTGTTGTCAGAGGGCATGATCGTGCGTAGCGGGTCGAACTTTCGTATCCCCTGAAGGTACTGAGCAGATGA
>CAYOQW010000310.1:0-1954 GCA_964406175.1 uncultured Candidatus Saccharibacteria bacterium | reverse complement strand
ATTCTACTGAGGCGGCCTCATGACATCGATCAAGATCCCTAAACGTATCATTCCAGCATCACTATTGGTACTGTTGGCTCTTGTGCTGATCGCGCGCATAGTATACGTCGCCTAGCGCATCGATGTAAGTGCCACCCTCAAATTTCTGCCCTTTCAATACAACACCCGGGCAGATGGACTTCTGGCGGGCAATCCCACCACCTTTGCCGAAGCCTGGGGTTTGTTCTATGTGCCGCTGGCGCTGTTCTATGGTTGTGCAGACCTGCTCGGACTCCATGCGGTACGGGTAGAACTGTTCCTCGTCGCTCAGGGCATCATGGGCTCTCTCGCGGTCGTCGGCTGCTATTTCCTCAGCCGACGCATCATGGGAACTACCGTCAGCCTCCTGGTCTCCCTCATTGCCGCAGTGTATTATCCGCTTATTTACACGCATACGCTCATCCTGAGCGAGTCTCTGTTCGCTCTGATCCTCATCGGCAGTCTGCTGCTGCTTCTGCGGCCCAGCCATACCATCGCCTCCTCATCAGTTCTGGGATGTCTGATCGCTCTGTTGTTCATCACCCGCCCGATATTCCTCGGTTCCATACCGGTCCTGCTCCTGTGGACGTATGCCTATCACCGTGAAACCATACGCAGGCACTGGCGCAAGACCGTCGCGGGGCTTGTGAGCATGTCGGTCATGCTCCTGATAGCCTGTGCTCTGAACGCGTTGAACTCGACCCACCATCGTTTCACCCTGGCCGGCAACGGCGGGGTAAATATCGCGATGACCCAGTGCCAGCTCCAGAAACTCGAATACAAGATGCCTGATGGTTCCGAAAGCTTCTGGTTCTCGCCCCCGGTCTACCAGGGCAGCCAGCACGAGAGCATCACCACCGCGATCAGCTTTTCAGATCAGCTGTACTACCTGAAGATGGGAATGGACTGCCTGGTCGCCCACCCGGAACGCCTGCTGGGCAACTTCCAGAATATCTGGCGCATCTACGACAGCACGTTCTACCCCGATCTCGGCAGTCCTTCCTACCATCATGTCCTGCTCGCCTTCTGGAGATGGATAGCGATCGCAGCGACCATCCTGTTTTTCCTGTTCCCCTTCGTCTGGGTCGCAGCCGAACGGCCGACCTACCTGCTCATCGGCGGACTGATCCTGTCGCTCTATGCAGCCATGTATATCGGCAATCCCGGCGAAGAACGCTACCTGGTCCCCTACTTCTTGCTGCTGCTGCCCTATGCCGCTCTCACCATCAAGCGGGCCATCCGCAGACTGAGACACTGGCTGTCCACGATCATCAAGGTCGAGGAACTGTCAGGCTGATACTTGTGAAATAAAAAAGAACAGGCGTATACTTGGAGCAGTGTCCGTCCAATGATCGTGAACGCCCTTTATCAGGGCGGTTATTTTTTGTCCTGGAGCCGATCATGCTGTACCTCAGTTCCCTCCTCGGAGCCAAAGTCCTCGACAATGCCAATGTCCTGATCGGTACCCTGAAGGACGTCGCCGTTCCTATCACGGAGTCCTATCCGAAACTGGCTGCTCTCGTCGTATCACAAAAGAACAATACACAGACGATCATCCCGGCTGATCTCATCGAACTGATCGGCAAAGGCA
Source organism: uncultured Candidatus Saccharibacteria bacterium (assembly GCA_964406175.1). Classification (GTDB taxonomy): domain Bacteria; phylum Patescibacteriota; class CG2-30-54-11; order CG2-30-54-11; family CG2-30-54-11; genus CG2-30-54-11. Next base: position 345 of record CAYOQW010000310.1, on the reverse strand, counting down.
TCGTTACTTTGAAAAAAGGCAGTACCAATCTCCCCGTATTTACACTGGAGCCGATCCACATACTGCTCAAAAAATCAGTACTGGACCGCCAGATAGTCGATTGCGAAGGGCTGAAAGTCGTACGCGCCAATGATATCGCCCTGGGAAAGATCCAGGGGGACCTCGCGGTCATCAGTGTTGACGTGAGCTTTCTGGGTATCCTCAGACGTCTCAATCTCGATGGGCTGCCTTTTCTCAACCGAGTGAAAGAAGACCTCGTCCCCTGGAATGAAATGTCACTCGTCGACAGTGCCATGCCGGAGCTGAAGCTCCATGAGCAGAAGAACAACCTGCAGCGCCTGCACC
>CAYOQW010000309.1:0-1964 GCA_964406175.1 uncultured Candidatus Saccharibacteria bacterium | reverse complement strand
CTCCAGATGCCTGAACGTCGGAGCGTGCAGGTCGAACGTTACCGCCACCCAGGCCGGATCAAAGCGCTTGAGCACGTTCATGAGGATCATGGTGAACCCGTACACCGCGTTCAGCATTTCCCCCTTGGAATTGGTCAGAGGTGGAATAGCATGGAAAGCGCGGTGCATGAGACTGTTGCCGTCGATGAGGAGAAAGACCGGTTGTTTTGGCATGAAATATCCTTGCGTGTAGAGCCTATGGTAGATATCTGAATGATGCTGCGAACTGGATCCTATTTCTTGCGTAGCACAAACAGCATATTAAAGCCCATGATGATCTTTTGCCCTACAACTTCAAAACCTGTCTGGAGGAACAGCTGCCGTAGAATATCAGATGGCAGTCTGTGCACATACCATTCACGCTGGGCCAGGTTGACGAGTGCGAAATAGGCTCGATGGAGCAGGCTGTCGAGGACTCCATCGGTCAGAAGTACCATACCTCCCGGTACAAGGACTCGATGCATCTCCCGAAGCGAAGCACAGGGATCTGGATGATGATGCAGAGAATGAGAACAGACCACAAACTCAAATGCAGCATCGTGATAAGGCAGGTGATCTGCGGAACAGACCAGCAGTTCCGGTACCGTGCGATAGGGCTGGTACCTCGCCCTCTCTATCATGTTCGGGGACAGATCGATCCCTGAGAGCCGAGCAAGTGGAAAGTCATGACTGGCTTTTGACAGCAATCTACCTGTCCCGCAGCCGACATCCAATAAGCGGAATTCTTCTCCGGGCAGCTGACAGAGGACCGCCTTGATCGTCTGATCAAAATACCAGGTATTGAAGCCACGGTCATACGTATGTGCCCAATGATCGAACTGCTTTCTCGATGACGTCACTGCCCGTTCAGACATCGTTTTTGCCTCGTACCAGAATGAATAACAGGAATGGTGTCATGCTGTATCCAGCATCACCGCCTCTGTAGAAAAACCATCAGTATAGCGATATCTGACGGATTGACCCCGCTCAGCCGGCTGGCTTGGCCGAGCGAAAACGGACGAACACGCGTGAGCACTTCCTGGGCTTCCTTGCGAAGTCCGACGATCCCATCATAGCTGATTTCTGCCGGGAAGTGCTTGCGCTCCATCTTTTGAAAACGCTCGACCTCAAGCTGCTGTTTCTTGATATACCCCTCGTACTTCAGCTCTATGGCGAGCTCGGCATACACCTGTTCTTTCAGGTCAAAAAACGGCTGCTGACGCTTCACGGCCGAAGCCTTTGGTCTTCTGGTAAGGGAGCGTAGCAGGCTCAGGTCGGCCTTGGGCCGCTTGAGAAAATCAGCCTGGCTGACGCTCTCGCGGACCACGAGCGAAGGGTCGAGTCTGGCCAGTCGAGCATTCAGCGCCTTGCCGGGACGGAGCTTCCGCTTCTTCAGGTCAGAGAGCGCCTCCGGGAACAGGTCCCGATAGGCTGAGAACTTGGCGTGGCGCTCATCAGAGACCAGCCCGATCTCGTGCCCCAGGTCCATCAAGCGAAGGTCAGCATTGTCATTGCGCAGGAGCAACCGGTATTCCGAGCGTGCGGTCATGAGCCGATAGGGCTCGGTGTGATCCTTGGTGATCAGGTCATCGATCATGACCCCCAGATAGGCCGATGAACGATCGATAATGATCGGTTCCTGGCTGCCAACCTGCCGAGCGGCGTTGATGCCGGCCAGCAGACCTTGAGCTGCTGCTTCCTCGTAACCTGACGTTCCGTTCACTTGACCGGCGAGGAACAGGCCGCTCACGACCCGGCTTTCCAGTGTCGGTTTCAGCTGTCGCGTCGATACCCCGTCGTATTCGATTGCATAGCCAGGACGGACGATCTCGCAGTTCTCAAGTCCCTGGATCGAACGCACAAATGCCACCTGTACATCCTCAGGCAGGGAGGTATTCGCCCCCTGCAGGTACATCTCGGTCGTATCCCAACCCTCAGGTTCCAGG
>CAYOQW010000308.1:0-1966 GCA_964406175.1 uncultured Candidatus Saccharibacteria bacterium | reverse complement strand
GGACATACCGGCAGATTCCTGCAGCACGGCCCTGAGCGTCTCTGCGCTTTCCGGGGAACCGCCGATCATGCTGCCCAGACGTCGAATATCGATCTCGGCCAGCGGTACGGTCGAATATGCCTGCATCAAACCCCAGAACGCCGGCAGTTCGGCTTTTTCCACAGTAGTACCCGCCACCGCAGCTGCCCGCCATTGGGCGATAGCGGACAGGCCTTCTTCTATGACGGCATTGGGAGGAAATTGCTCCATGTCCCTCTCTGCCACACCTGACATGAGGGTGAACAGCTCATTGGTCCAGAGACCCACCTGAGAGAGAGCTGCTTTGTCAGCGGCGATATACATATAGCGTTCACCGGCTCCTGTGCCCGGATGGAAATTGGTCTGAAAGCCTCCCCACGAGCCTGATGAAGGCAAGACGTCGATACGATCGATCTTGCCATTGATATCAAAACCCCACAGCTGCTTCATCGTAGTGGCAGCAGTCGAAATAGCCTGCTCGATGGTCTGCAGGTCCTGCTCTGACCAGAAGCCATCCGGCGGCTGGCTGGCGTAGATAGGCACGTCAATGCCGGCAGGGCTCAAGGCAATGTCACGAACGCCTTCCAGGCTTGGATCCGTACCGGCCAGTGGGAAATCAAGAATTGCTCGCCCCGGATCAGGGGCCTCAGTCGGAGCAACTGCAGAACAACCACTCAGTATTCGGGCTGTTTCCAGTTGTGCAGGCGCGTGAAACAATAAACGAATAAAATTGCCGCGACCGTTTGCTAAGAAACTGGCATCCAATGCTGAGCCAATCTTGGAGAGTCCGATACTTGCCAGATAGAGCACGAGTTCTGCTAGTGACATGGCTCGTAACTCACGCTGTTCACGCGGATTCAGACAGAGCAGACTCAGTTCATTCAGCATTGCCTGCATATCTCCCTGGCCATGGCGCATTTCAGATCCGAGGTCAGTTATGGGTATACTGGCTGCATCGGGATCAGTGAGCATGGCCCTTTCGTAACCTAACGCGAGCAGGAGCGGATGATGAATGATATCATATCGAGAAACACCCATTTTTTCGTTACCCAAAAAAATGAAAAGAGTTCTAGGTCTTGATGATCAGTAACACCGCAATCACCCTGTCCCCGTTCTGCACCACACAGATACCGCCAAGGGTATAGGTGCCGTCCAGAATACTTGGCTGCCTGGATACCCAGCGACTGACGGCGGTCTGCGCGTCGATGGTGCGGTCGATGTAGATGCTTTCGGCGTAAACGTCAGTAGTGAACCCGGCCTCGCGGATGCGGGTCAGGAGGTCACGGCCGGTGGAGTCCCGGTGGTCGCCACCCAGATAGCCATTGATCGCCAGATCGCCGGCATAGTCCATGCTCACTTCGTAGACGTCCGGATCGACGGCGATACTGTCGGCCTGACGCTGTGCGCTCTGGGCGTTCAGTTCGGTCAGGATGGCCTGCTCCATGACGAAGTCCTGCTGCAATCCGAGCGCACTGAGATCATCGGGACCGCTTACCGGGATGACGACCGGCGACTTCACCTCGGGAGGCTGCACCGGAGCCGGTACCGGCTCGGTCGGGTCTACGACCGGGGTCTCTGCCTTCGCCATCGTGGTGAACGACCAGCGGTAGTCAACGGCGAGTTTCCCGCCATAGAGCCCCTCAGCGTCTCGGCTGATGGTCGCGGTATACATCGTGGACGGCTGCAGATCAGCGAGCGGTGTAAAGATTAGTGCGTTATTGCGGAATTCATAACTACCCTCGATCTCGGGCGATATGGACATGACCTGGGTGTAGGACGACGTCTTCAGGGCCTGGTTCAGCACTGCTTTTACTTCGCTCCGAAGTGCGACGGCGGTAGACCCATCCTTCGGCGAGACATCGAGCACCTGAAGTACCTGCGCCGTCGTGAAGCTGGAACTGAACGGTGTCGGCAGCAGATCGCCCTGTTCGCTCTTGATGGTCTGAGG
>CAYOQW010000307.1:0-1974 GCA_964406175.1 uncultured Candidatus Saccharibacteria bacterium | reverse complement strand
GGCGTACCTCGATCTCCCAGAACGGACGAGAAAAGCACTCGATGGGGGAGCCACCACTCTCCTGCAGGGACGACTTGAGGTAGATGGGATCACCTGTATCTTCGACATCATCAGTCGCAATACTGACGGTTCGTTTGACTTGATTGAGGTTAAAAGCAGTACCAAGGTCAAGCAGGAGCACATCTACGACCTAGCTTTCCAGACGAATGTCCTGGAACTCAGTGGTCTGCAGGTGGCATCGACGGCGGTGATCCACGTGAACAATGAATATGTTCGACAGGGTGAGATCGACCCCAGTCAACTTTCGACCAAAACGGATGTCACCGAGGATGTGCGAGCACTCCTGCCGCTTACGTTGGAACAGATAGCGGAAGCGAAGGCAGTCCTAGCCAGCAGGGATCGACCGGATCTATCACCACGTCACGTGAACAAACTTGGGATTACAGATACTACGACCTGGTTCGACGACTGGATGAAGATCTATGAGCACTTGAACCCGGATCTGGATCCGTACAGCGTCTATCATCTCTGTTCGCTTTCGGCCAGCCAAGTCGGCGAGTTCGAAAATGCCGGTATCAGATTGATCGCGGATATCCCCGACACGGTCGACGTGAAGCCAAAACAGGCAAACCAGATCCAGGCAACGAGGTCGGGTGAACGAACCATCGACCGGGATCAGATTCGGTCATTTCTCGATTCGCTTACCTATCCCCTCGCTTTTTTGGACTACGAGACTTTTGCAGGGGCAATCCCTGCCTTTGACGGGATGCGACCCTATCAGGCGCTGCCTTTCCAGTATTCACTCCATGTGATCGAGGGCCCGGGAGCCATGCCACTGCATTATGAGTATCTGCATGGCGAAAATTCCAACTCGGTACGGCCTCTCCTGCGTCACCTGCAGTCTGATCTGCCACGAAAAGGGACTGTACTTGCCTGGTACATGACCTACGAGAAGGGCTGCCACGATCGCATGGCAGAGGTATTACCCGAATTTGAGCCGTTCCTGTCCAGCGTAAATGAACGGATGAATGACCTGATGATCCCGTTCAAAGAACAGTGGGTGATAGACAAGGACTTCTTTGGCAGCGCCTCGATCAAAAAGGTGCTCCCAGTCATGGTCACTGAACTTGGCTATCAGGATCTCGCCATTTCAGACGGGCAAAAGGCACAGCGCGACTGGATGGAAGCGGTGCTGCAAGGAAAAATTGACAAGGAGAAAGTACTGGCAGATCTGAGAACGTATTGCACGCTCGATACATTTGCAATGGTGAGGATTTGGGAAGAATTGCAGAAACTATAGCATCGACGATCAGCTTGAGTAATAAAGTTGCTGTCAGGTGAACAGGAGGCCGTGCTTGGCTGATTTGATCACCTGTTTCTTTCTTGTCCTCTGGTACGACCTGAATACGAGGCTCGAGGCTGTGTCAGTCCTGTAGAGCCAGTCGTGATTTGTGTATTTTTCCCCTTCTCGGAGCATCTCCATACTGCCCCAGTTCAAAGGCAGTTTGGCGTTTGGCATAATTGGAATTCTGAGCATATGTTTCTCCCGGGATAGTCGATAATCAAGGCATCAATCTAGTATACCACCGAATGCCTGTGCCGTGTTTGTGGTAGACACACAGGGAGCCTATAATGCAGGTGTATTAGCGTCGTACGAAGGGATCATATGAGCCAGATGTTGCCAGAAGTAGTTCACAAGGCCTTGACCATTGCTGCCCAGGCGCATGAAGGCCAGAAGCGCAAGGGAGACGATCTGTCTTTCATCATCCATCCCGTCGCGGTCGCGATGATGCTCATGAAGACAGGTGCAGATGACGAGACAGTAGCAGCAGCTCTGGTTCACGATGTTCTCGAAGACACTTACTATCCAGCCGACAAACTGGCAAAAGAGCTAGGGGACAAGGTATACCAGACCGTATTGTCTGTTACCAACCAAAAGGGGATCCCCTGGAAGGAAAAGAAACAGAACTATAT
>CAYOQW010000306.1:0-1979 GCA_964406175.1 uncultured Candidatus Saccharibacteria bacterium | reverse complement strand
CTGCCGGGCTGATATATTCACCCTCAATGAACAGAAGCAGAGCCAGGAAGACAAAGATAGCCATCTTGACCACGAACAGAGACATGTCCTGATCGGCCATGCCGGTTTTCCTGAGGAAGCGGAACACCTCGAGCCCCACTTCATTGGCGACCGTAAGCGCGATATAGAGCGCGATGAGCAGCGTGCTGATCTTGTATTTACGGATGATGAACCCGAGGACCGCAAAACCGAGTACGGCAAATCCTATAAGCGTATCCCAGGTCGGAGTGAGCATCTCTATCCTCGCACTAGGGTGACTAAACCGCCAAGCACCTGACTGGCAACATACTATCTACTTCGTGCAGCTAAATCAAGTATGCTAGAGCCCCAGGCCCTCTTTCACTTTGTTCAAGAAACCTGCGTCTGCCGATTTGACCGTTTTGCCCCGTGCCTGTGCGAGCTCCAGGAGCAATTGTTTTTCTTTTGCGGTCAGGGACTTCGGGATCTCCACCCGTATGTGCACGAGCTGGTCGCCAACATGCGTACCCTTGATGGAGGGTGCGCCTTTGTCACGGAGACGGAACACCTTGTTGGCTTCCGTACCGGCAGGGATCTTCAGCTGAACTGCGCCATACACCGTCGGTACTTCCACTTCATCACCGAGTGAAACCTGCACATAATCAAGTGGCAAGGTATAGTGAATATCCTGTCCCTCACGCACAAAGTATTCATGTTTTTTCACGGTCAAGGCGAGATACAGGTCTCCTGCTGTTCCACCCTTTGGTCCGGCTTCACCTTCATTGCGCAACCGGATCCGGCTACCATTATCCACGCCAGGCGGGATACGGACCGTCAGGTCAGCCTGCACCTCCTGGATCGATGTCCCTTTGCACCGAGTGCAACGCTGACTGTAGGTCTTACCTTCCCCATGACACTCGGGACAGACTCCCATCTGCATGAACGAGCCGAACAGGGATTGCTGGGCGTGTCTGACCTGGCCGGAGCCGTTGCATCGGCTGCAAGTCGTTACCTTGGCATCAGGCTCTCCACCGCTACCCTGACACCGGGAACATTTTTCTCTACGGTTGAATGATATCTTCTTCTCAGCCCCGAAGATCGCTTCTTCAAATGCGATCTCTAGACGATATTCCAGATCACTACCTCGTTGTGCTCCCCCACCTCCACCACCGCGCTCACCACCAAAGAACATATTGAAAATGTCGCCAAAACCCTCTGCCCCACCGCCCTGGAACTGAAAATCGAATCCACCAGGGAATCCTCCAGCACCCTGCGGTCCGCCGGCCGCACCGGGATTGGCCGCATGACCGTACTGGTCATAGACACCGCGCTTCTTCGGATCTGAAAGCACTTCGTAGGCTTCGTTGATCTCCTTGAACTTGGCGGCATCTCCGCCTTCCTTGTCCGGATGGAGCTTGATCGCCAGCTGGCGGAATGCCTTTTTGATCTCGGTTGCAGACGCGGACTTCGAGACTCCCAGGACTTCATAATAATCACGTTTGCTTGCCATGGTTCACCTACTTCCCAAAACGCCGATCCCGATCCTGATAATCGAGTATGGCTGTATAAAAATCGTATGCTGTGATCGCCGGCATATGCTTCGGCTCAAAATACCACTCGCTATAGGCAGTATGCCAGAGGAGAAATCCGCTCGTACGCTGCTCCCCGCTCGTCCGGATTACGAGGTCCGGCTCGATCCCCTGATAGGCGAGGTGGGCGGTGACCAACTTTTCATCAATAGCCTCAGGCTTGATAGATCCGTCCTGCACCTTGCGGGCGATCGCCCTGACGGACTCCACGATCTCGTCCCTGCCGCCGTAGGCCATGCAGACATTGATAGTGAGAGCGTCGAACGAAGCCGTCTCGTCCTCGAGCGCATGAGCCTGCTTCTGGATGTCTTTTGGCATGAGGTCGACCCGTCCGATGAATCGGACCCGGATACGCTTTTCGGGGAACGTCTGGTCCGTGAGAGCACGCTTGAT
>CAYOQW010000305.1:0-1989 GCA_964406175.1 uncultured Candidatus Saccharibacteria bacterium | reverse complement strand
AATCACTGGTGGTTGTGTGGTCGACCTGCAGGACAGCCGCCTGGAGCGGGTGGAGACCTGGGTCGGCGGACATCCGGTACCGGACGAACGCAGTCAGGGCGGCGCAGATCGGCTGCTCACCATAGCACGTCTGGCTGGCGAGAGGGACCTTGTATTCGTACTGGTATCCGGAGGGGGATCGGCGCTGGCTGAATCACCAGCCAGGGGGCTGGCGATCTCGGATACCGCTGTTTTGAACCGGCTACTGCTCAGTGCAGATGCGACCATCGAGCAGATGAACCTGATCCGTCAGTGTTTTTCCAGGATCAAGGCCGGCGGACTGGTCCGGGCCGCCATGCCGGCCACGGTGGTGACGCTCATGATCTCGGATGTGCCTTTTGGACATGAATATCTGATCTCGTCCGGTCCGACCTTCTTCCGTGACAAGCAGTACGGGGAAGCAGCCCGGGCGCTTGATGCGCTTGAGATCAGGCAGGAGCTGCCTCTGTCGCTGCAGGAGTTCCTCCGGCAGAAGATCGAGGCGGGCGACCAGGAATACCGTCAGCATATGCGTGATGTGCAGATCTGGGAGCGGGACCACCATCAGGTAGTGCTCCTGGGAAGCCAGCGTACCGTGCTCAAAGCCATGGGAGCTACGGCCGAGAAGCTTGGTCTCGGCTGTGTTCTGGCCAGCCGGGAGATACATGGCGCGGTCAGGACCGAGAGCGATCATTGGATGCGGATCACGGACCAGAACCGGGGTTTTGGGAAAAGGGTCCTGATAGGTGCGGGCGAGACCACGGTCCGGGTCAGCGGGGCTGGAAAAGGAGGGCGCGCCCAGGAATTTGTGCTGTCGACACTGCCTGACCTTTCCCAGCTGGGTGACGGGATGGCTCTTCTGGCTCTGGGTACGGATGGCGTCGACAATAGCCTGGCAGCGGGAGCGCTGGGTGATTCCCATTCCTTTGAACGTGCGCGGCGCATGGATATGGATATCCCTTTCTATCTCGAACAGAATGATTCCTTTACGTTCTTTGGCGCATTAGAGGACCAGCTGCTGACCGGGCCGACCGGGACCAACGCGGGCGATCTTTTTATTTCAGTGATCATAGACTAGAAGGAGAGAACTCATGGGAAAGATACTCATCGCCGGCGGAGCCGGGTATATCGGTTCGCATGCCAATAAGCTTTTGAATTCTCAAGGTTATAGCACGGTCGTGCTCGACAGCCTGGTCTATGGGCACCGCGAGGCTGCTCTCTGGGGAAATTTTGAACTCTCTGAGCTTGGGGAAATCGAGCAGATACGTGCGGTGTTCAAAAAGTATCCGATAGATGCGGTCATGCATTTCTCAGCCTTTACCTATGTCGGTGAATCAGTGACCGACCCGGAAAAATATTATTACAATAATGTTGCCAATACTCTGAACCTGCTGAAGGTCATGCGGGAATTTGGAGTGAAGTTTTTTGTTTTTTCCTCGACCTGCGCGACCTATGGAATTCCACAGAAACTTCCGCTTACGGAAGATCATCCCCAATCGCCTATCAACCCGTATGGTCAGACGAAGCTCATGGTGGAACACATCCTTCGTGACTATGCGGCCGCTTATGGTCTCAAGTTCGCTGCTCTGCGGTACTTCAATGCGGCCGGCGCGTCTGTTGATGGTGAGATAGGGGAATGGCATGAGCCGGAGACCCATCTGATCCCGCTGGTCCTCGACGTCGCCCTGGGCCGGAGAGAAGCGATCGACGTCTTCGGCACGGACTATCCGACCCCGGACGGGACCTGCATCAGAGATTATATCCATGTGACTGATCTCTCTGATGCCCATATCCTGGCGCTCGAATATTTGAAAAGAGGCGGTGAAAGCAGAGCCTTCAACCTCGGTAACGGCAGCGGTTTCTCGGTTCGCGAAGTGATCGAAACCGCTGAGCGCGTGACCGGAAGGAAGATCGCGGTCAGAGAAGTCCCCCGCCGCGCCGGTGATCCGCCGGTCCTCGTCGGTTCCAATG
>CAYOQW010000304.1:0-1989 GCA_964406175.1 uncultured Candidatus Saccharibacteria bacterium | reverse complement strand
GTACAGCTTGTGATTGGCCCAATAGCTCGCCGGTTGGCCGACCAGAGTGAAGACAAAGTCAAAGAACATGACCGTCAGCGTCGGCAGTGTCAGCACGGTCGGCAGTCTTTTGGGGATAGTCATCACCGTTCCTTTGGCTGGGCTGTTTGGGGCCGTCATTACTTTTTTCGCGAGGATTCGATCCCTTTTTTGGCCAGTTTGGCGACCAGGCCGCCGCCAGGTACGATGAGATCCAGGGCATCCATGCCGACGTCGAACAGGAAGCCGGGGTCGAGCACCTTGCCCGCATACTGCTGGAATACGGATTCGCCGATCTGGAGTTTGCCGGTCAGGGCGTCGCATTCCAGTATTGCTTCCTTGGCTTTGGTCTTCCATCGGTACTGGAAGGCGTAGACCGGGCGGTAGTAGAGATCAATATGTTCAATCTCGACACTTTCCTCATGGATCGTGTCCGCTGAGATGCCTTTGATCAGCTTGGACAGGATCTCGCGGACGATAGTCGACGCTTTGGTCGTAGGAGGTACGACGATCACGCCCTCGGGAGCGAAACCGGAGAGCTGGTCCTGGGCGATCTCCAGGGTCTGGTATTTGAAATAGTCATGGAGACCGTCACTGTGGGTGGCACTGATCCCGTCGACGAATTCCTGCTGGTTCAGGTCCTCATGGCAATGTTCGATGCCTGAGATGGTAACCTTCTGGTTGGATACTGGTTGGTCGATACCGGCGATCGTGACCGACTTCACTTCGCTCCTGGGCACTGAGATGGCGAACGAGCTGGTCCTTTCATAGTCGTAGGCAGCCTTGCATACTACATGCCAGAAGGGCTGGTAGCGATGTTCCTTGTAGATCATTTCGAAATCTTCGTCCTTCGGCTTTTGGAGGAAACTGGTCATCTTGCTCAGCGTGCCAAAGGCATCGAGCTTGCGGCCCCAGGCACGACCTTCGGCCTGTTCCTGAGAGAGCTGTTCCTTGAATACGAACACGCGTTCTTCGGCGGTCGTGATCTTCATCGTGCACCTGTCAGCAAAGGGTTGGGCAGCACGCCGAAATCATAGGACGAACGGCGGGTATACGCAAGGTGACCGTATTTTCTCCACATGCAATGTTCAGATCGCCAGGAAATTGGCATTGACGAAGGTGATGATGTAGACAGGGAGCAGGATCAGATTGGAGTAGATGAACAGGTTCTTGATATTCTGCTTTTCGGTGGTGAGGGCCTCGATGATCGGGAACAGCGGGACCACGTAGCGGTAGGCGCTGAACAGGACGGTCGTGCTAGCGCTCAGGGCAAAGACAGCCAGGCAGAACACGATGTGGCTCACATCCATGGTCCTTCGGTTCCGCCAGAGGATCAGCAGGTAGACGGCCCAGAGGTACATGTGCAGGAAGGGGGCGATCTTCCGTAGGTCAGTGATCAGCCCGATCAGGGCTCTGAACGGGTAGGGTCCGCCATCGCCCCAGAGCGACTGGGCATGGACGAACGCCAGCGGATCACCGTTGATCTGTTTCAGATAGGCCATATAGAAGCCGATGGGGACAGCGAACAACACTCCGATGCCCATGAAGAGCCAGAGGTGCTGTTTCCAGGTTTTTCTGGACTTCAGAGAGTCGATGAGAGGGATGAGGATGAGCGCGACCGCCTGGATCCGGCTGAGGAAGGCGATACCGGCGATGAGGCCGGCCAGATAGTATTTTTGTTTTGCCGACAGCGCGATGACGGCTATGGTGCACAGGAGAAAAATGCTTTCGGTATAGGGGATCGAGAGGGTGAAGCTGCCGCAGGCAAAGAGATAGAGCCAGAGGAATGAGTTGGCGTCATGGCCTCTGGACCGGATGTACCGGTAGATCCAGAGGATCGCCAGGTAGGAAGCGACGTTCGAGACCAGCGAGGCGATGTAGAAAAAGTCCAGGCCCCGGACGACCTTCATGATCATCCCCACGAACACCGGGTAGAGCGGCATGAAGCCCAGCGTATAGGGAGTGTCAGAC
>CAYOQW010000303.1:0-1997 GCA_964406175.1 uncultured Candidatus Saccharibacteria bacterium | reverse complement strand
AGCGTATTCATGCGCCGGTTCATGCAAGATCCGGTCGTCACAGCCCACCGCGAAGGGTACCAGATACCGCCGGACGACCTGAACGAACTGAAAGCACTCGCCCAGAAAGTACGAGAAACAGGCGACGACCTCCCGCTTCCTGAGCAAGTGCCTCCACCCCAAGGACAGAAACCCGACCAGCAGCTCTAGATCACGATACTGATGAGCTTGCGCGGGACGTAGATCAGTTTTTTAACCGCTTTTCCCTCAAGCCACTTCTGGACTTTTTCACGTTCCAGAGCGGCTTTTTCTGCGTCAGCCTGGGTAACGTCCAGAGGAAGTGAGAACGTATCTCTGACCTTGCCATTGACCTGAACGGTCATGGTGAAGGAGCTCTCGACGAGCTGGGAAGCATCGAATGAAGGAAATTCCTGGTCGTGGATGCTGTAACCAAACCCGAGCCGCTCCCACAATTCTTCGGCATAGTGCGGAGCAAGGGGAGCAAGCAGTTTCGGGACAGTCGAGGTAATTTCTTTCCACTGATCAGCGCTGAACGTACCGACAGAATCCTTCAGCCAATTGCCCAACTCCATCAAGGTGGCGATCGCTGTATTGAACCGAAGATTCTCAAAATCCTCTCCTACTTTTTTCACCGAGGCATGGAGCTTGGCCAGAGAGATCGAGCCATCGCCTGATGGAACGGGGCCGAGAAGGATATCCCAGACTTTTTCAAAGAAACGGGAAGCACCCAGGATCCCCCGGTCATTGAATTCGCCGCCCTCTTCGTACGGCCCGATGAACAACATATAGGTGCGGAAGGCATCGGCCCCGAATTTGGTGATGTATTCATCGGGATTGACCACATTGCCGCGCGACTTGCTCATCTTGGCGCTGTCCTTGATGATGAGCCCCTGATGGCGGAGCTTAAGCGCCGGCTCGTCGAAGTCGAAGTAGCCCAGATCATGAAGCACCATGGTCACGAACCGGAAATAGATGAGGTGCATGGTCGCATGCTCGATACCGCCGATGTACATGTCGACCGGCAGCCACTTACGACTGCGTTCGTCATCGAACGGCTTTTCGCCGAACTCGGTCGAGGGATAGCGCAGCTGATACCAGGCAGAATCAAGGAAGGTGTCTGACACGTCAGTTTCTCGCTCTGCCGGTCCATGACAGACTGGACACTCGGTCTTCATGAACGATTCGACCCGGGCCAGAGGGCCGCGGCCGCTGCCGTCCGGCAGGTACTCGTCGATCTTGGGCAGGAGAACGGGAAGGTCTTTTTCAGGAACTGGCACCCAACCACATTTTTCACAATGGATCATAGGGATGGGAGGACCCCAGTACCGCTGACGGGAAACACACCAGTCATGGAGACGATAGCTGACCGTGCGCTTGCCCCAACCGTTAGACTCAAGATGGTCGTTGACCTTTTCGATGGCAGCCCGAGTCTCAAGTCCATCCAGAAAGGTCGAATTGATCGCATTCCCATCGCCCTGATAACAAAACGGGTATTCTCCCGGATTGAAAATCCAAATGTCATTTTCTTTTATCCAATGTGATTCAGCAAACGCAGCTACGTCATCTCCTCCTTCAATCACACCCTTCTTGGTAATAATACCTGTATACGCCCCATCACATTCAGCATAAGCAGCATCCTCGATCAAATTCGATGCTATTAACGAGACCAGCGACTGGATCTGCTCCTTGGTAGCGACCAAACTATATTTGTGTCCACCAGGATAGTCCGTCACATACAATCCCTGCTTTCGAGCCTCTGCTATCGCTTTGTCAGTAATATAGGATTTCGATACGATAACATGCAGTTCGTGAAAAAACTGCACTACCTTATAGACTGGCAGACCAAATTTCTGGGCAAAAGCAAAATCACGTTCATCGTGTGCAGGAACGCCAACAACTGCCCCTGTGCCAAAGTTAGATAAAACAAAATCACTGATCCATACAGGTAAATTCATACCGGTGAGAGGATTAAGACAATATGCACCGGTGAATACACC
>CAYOQW010000302.1:0-2000 GCA_964406175.1 uncultured Candidatus Saccharibacteria bacterium | reverse complement strand
ACATCATCCCAGCCCAAAGCCTGGGCACGGTCATCATCGGCCAGGACCAGTATAACCCTGTCTACCTCGGATCAAACGAAGCCGCCATGATGCAGACAGAAGGCATCTTCACTGCTCAGAGCGATCTGATCGAAGACTTTTTCGGCAACCGCGTGATAGTTTCACGGATCCTGCCAGAGACCGGCACCTTCCTCGACCACCTGCACTTCGTCTCGACGACTTTTCGACTTTAGCCTGGTGATATTGGTCCCTGGACGATCAGGATAGCTCGATCTCATTGGATCGGGCTATTTTTGAAAACACATCATACGAAGGCTTGGGTGTACGCTCCAAGGTATCAGGGGCAACGCTGAGCAGCCCGAACCGGTAGGTGGGCCCCAGGCTCCACTCGAAATTATCCATGAGCGTCCAGTGCAGGTAGCCTCGCACATCGACCCCGGCCTCGATCGCTCTGGCACATTCCCTGATATAGTCCTGCACCCGTTCTACCCGGACCTGGTCATCATCCGTGCAGACGCCGCTTTCTGTCACGATGAGGGGCAGATGGTAGTGGTCGTGAAAACGCTTGAGGAACTCAAAAAGTCCCTGTGGGTAATATTCCCACATCTTGTCATGCGGCAAACCGCGTTTTTCCATTTTGCCGGGTGCTGACATCTCGCTTAGCGGCCAGGGCGTGAACTGGAGCCGGGCATAATAGTTGATACCGATGAAGTCGAATGGCTGGAACTGTTTCATGGTTGCGAGGTTGAAATGCTTGTCCGCAAGGCCAGAGAGCCATTTGCCAACCAGATTTGTACCCGCGAACCGCACAACAGAAAAGGCGACCGAAACCGGCTTGCCAGGACACCGGTCTTTCAGCAGTGCATAGATCTCCCGATGCGAGTCAGCCATGTTCCGAAGCACCCGCTTCCAGACGACCGGGTTATGCCGGTGCGGCGGCCATTCGCCAAAGAGAAAAGACATCCCGGCATAATTGTTCGGCTCGTTGAAGGTGATCCAGCTGTCGATGAGATCACCGAACTGAACGATAACCTGCTCGACAAAGTCAGCGAACAGTGGCAGGTTCTCACGCTTCGTCCAGCCGCCCAGAGCAGCGAACCAGCGGGGATTGAGCGTATGATGCAGTGTCAGCATCAGATGAACGTTCCGCTTCTTCAAGTCCAGCATGAAGTCCCGATAGGCTTTCACCTGGACAGGATCGAATGGGGCTTTGGGCCCCGCCTGGAGCTTTGCCCAGTCCAGGGAAAAACGGTAGGCGTTCCCGCAGCCGGCGATCAGTTCTGCGTCACGTTCGAAAAACCTCTCATGAGCGGTCGTTTCATTCAGTATGTACCCGTCATGCGACCGAACACCCTTCCAGTCATGATCGGACGCCGTCTCGATCTGTGCCGCCGCGGTCGCAGTGCCCCAGAGGAATTTTTCCGGAAAGTGAAATAGTTTCATAGCTGATCTGCCATAATTGTTCTACACGTACTGTATCACGCTCCAATGGACTTGAACAAACCTCGCGAACCCGAGCAAACGACCTGGAGAATCAGCGAAGAAAATCCCCCCTTCCCCCCCCTTTCATAAAGGGGGAGTAACGCTCAACTCGTTAACTCGCCAACACGTTAACCCGTTAACTCCCCTCCTTACTTTCTCCCCTTGATTTACCAGCCCCGAGACCTTAAGATTGGGCGGACGGTTTTTTCTAGAACTCAGGTACCAGATGGCCCACTACATCCAGCTGAAAACCCACGCCGACGCCCGCGGCAAACTCACGGTCGCCGAGCAGGAAATCCCTTTTTCGATCAAGCGAGTGTTCTATATTTATGATGTCGGAACCTCTGAACGCGGTGGCCACAAAAATACGGGCAGCCAGCAAGTGCTGATCTGTCTGAACGGGACCTGCACCATCACGATCAAGACCAAAAAAGACGAAAC
Source organism: uncultured Candidatus Saccharibacteria bacterium (assembly GCA_964406175.1). Lineage (GTDB taxonomy): Bacteria > Patescibacteriota > CG2-30-54-11 > CG2-30-54-11 > CG2-30-54-11 > CG2-30-54-11. The sequence goes on along the minus strand of CAYOQW010000302.1, from coordinate 77 downwards.
CTCCTACCCACTGACCCAGGCTGACCAGGGGCTCTTTGTAGATACCAATGAATGGCACAGCATGCATACCTTTTCAC
>CAYOQW010000301.1:0-2007 GCA_964406175.1 uncultured Candidatus Saccharibacteria bacterium | reverse complement strand
TCGAAATCATCATCATCATCGCTGCTGTGCAGGCTGAGAACTGGTTTTTGGCCGGTGCGGCCATCCTGGGCAGCCTCCTGACCCTGTCGATGCTGCTGAAGGTGCAGTCCCGCGTGTTCTTTGGCAAATTGAAGGAATCGCTCAAACAGGTGAAGGAAGTCGAACTGCCCATGCAGGCCGCCATGATCATCCTCGCGGTCCTGTGCCTGGCGGTCGGTATCTGGTTCTCCTATTTCATCAATACGATCATTGACCCGGCGGCCGTGATACTTGTTGACTAAGAATCTATTAGTACGTGAGTTGAGATATGCTTTTTGACATCCTCATTGTTTCCTCGGTAGTGCTCATGACCCTGGCCGTGCTGAGCAAACAGCTCCTGGCATCTGCAGTATCTCTGGCTGGAGCAAGCATCCTCGGGAGTCTCATTTACTTCATGTTCAACGCCATGTGGGTCGCGGTGTTCGAGCTGACCGTGGTGGCAGGGCTCGTGACTGTGCTCTTCATCTCGGCGATCAGCCTGACCCGGGATCTGAAGGAAGAGATCGACAGCGACAGGCCTACGATGTACTTCCCGATCTTCTTTGCTCTCGTGGTCGCTGGCGGGGTGCTGATCCTCCGGGGCATCTCGGGCTCCCTCCCGGACAAGGCATTTGATGCCGTCAATATGATGGCTGATTTCCGGCTCGTATTCTGGGAACAGCGTCGGTTCGATATCCTGGCCCAGCTCATCGTTCTGCTCGGCGGCGTGTTTGGTCTGGCCGCGTTCTTCCGGGTACTGCCCAAGCATCTGCAGGAAGCAGATGCCGACAGCGGCACGGTAGGTCTCACTGACAGCAAGAAGGAGTAACTCATGGAAAATTCGATCTTCTATAATTTCTACGCACTGTTCATCGTTGGTCTGGGGATCATCGGCCTGGGTCTCTTTGCCATCCTTTCCTACCGCAACCTGATCAAGATCTTCATCGGCATCGAGGTCATGTCCAAAGGTATCGGGCTCCTGTTCATCGCAGCCGGCAGTGCCAATGGCCGTCTCGCCCTCGCCCAGTCCTACCTGATCACCTACATCGTGATCGAGGCCGTGGTCGCCACGGTGGCCCTCAGCCTCATAGTCCTGACCTACCGGCACTACGGTACCCTCGATATCCGTTCGCTCAGCAAGTTAAAGGGATAGTTTCCATGTATATACTTCTCTCGCCTCCGGTCACCTTCGCTTTCTTTTCGCTCGTGGGCATCGCCCTCTACGCTTTCGGCCGGCTGCTCGCTCCGCCCTTTACCCCGACCGCGGAAAAGATCACCTCCTATGCCGGCGGTGAGGACATGCAGAACCAGCGGGCACCGTTTTCCTATCAGGACTTCTTCCGTATCGCACTGTTCTATACGGTCATGGAAGTGGGGGCCTTTGTCGTCGCTACCATCCCTACCGGCCCCAGTGCTTTCTGGGCGATCGTGTATCTGCTCGTCATTTCTGTTTCCGTAGCTACGCTGACATTCAAGTACGATTAATCAGGACCACCTGCCATGACAGTCAAAACCGGTTTTCTCGCCAAGATCACCAAATGGGCCCGTCTGCACTCTCCCTGGGTGCTGCATTTCAATACGGGAGCCTGCAACGGCTGCGACATCGAGATCCTCGATGCCCTGACCCCGCGGTATGATATCGAGCGGTTCGGCATCAAGCTGAAGGCTACGCCCCGGCATGCGGACATCATGCTTTGCTCCGGCCCGGTCAACAATCAGTCCGCCAAACGGCTCCGCCGCATCTATGAACAGATGCCTTCGCCCAAATTCGTGCTGGCGATCGGGACCTGTGCCTGCTCCGGAGGCGTGTTCCGCGGGTGCTATAATATCCATGCCGGCGTCGATACCGAGATCCCGGTCGATGCCTATATCGCCGGCTGCCCGGTCAAGCCTGAAGCTATTATCGATGCGGTCGCCAAGCTGATCGCCAAACTAGAATCTGCAGCCTAGGAGGAACCCATGACCGAAGATACAGCCCTGGCCCTGTTC
>CAYOQW010000300.1:0-2023 GCA_964406175.1 uncultured Candidatus Saccharibacteria bacterium | reverse complement strand
GTGCTGACCCCTGAGCTGCTCAAACCGGGCAAACGTGAGATCGCAGAGTGCGTATCTCCGCTGGAACTGATCATCGCTGACTTGACCGCGCTCGCGACCTGGGAGCCAGAACAGCTCGAGGAGACGCTTCGTCAGGTCGTCGAAAAGATCGGGTGGAAGGTCGGGGAGCTCTTCATGATGGTCAGGATCGCCGTCACCGGCGAAAAAGCGACCCCGCCCCTCACGGATACCATGAAAGTCCTCGGCCGTGACCTGGTTCTGTCCCGGCTCGCTGCTGCCAGGGATGTCATGCAGGTCTGATCATTTTTTCGGTTTGCCCTGGTCCAGTACTTCGGTCATCATATCGATGATGAAGTGGATCTTGTCCGCGAAAGAAGCAATATCGGCAGTATTGAAAGTAACTTCACCAGACCGGACATACCAGTTCGGCATGGTCTCCGACTGTGAGAGCATATCAGGCAACAGGTCGATGAAGCCGTCGGCCTGGTCCGTTGCCAGGGCGATGGGCAGGAATTGAGCCCACTTTTCCCTGAGGTGACGAGAGGTGATGTGGGTTGCCTTATCGAGGTTGAGCAGTTCCTGTTTGACCGCATGCCAGTATTCTTCTTCCTTCAGATGCTCCTGAGCAGGAGCTTTATTCAACTTCGGCACCAGCAGCACCGCCAGAATAAAGACAGGCGAGCCGGTCAGGAGCAGCGCAGCGGCTGAGCGATAGAGCCAATGGACCGATGGATGTCGTTCATCAGACCGGGGCAGCGCGGCCTCCGATAGTTTCTTCCCTTTGGCTGTCCATTGGCTGACTGGCCGTCGTTCTTTCAGATGGTCCACCATGGATGCAAATGATGTTCTCCCGTTCCCGGTCCCTTTCGGGAACAGGATCCTGAGCAGTTCAGATTCCAGATCGGAGAGCGTGTCGCTCACCTGCTCTGGTGCGATCCTGGTCGCATAGAGCACGGTGCCGTGTGCTGCGTCCTTGAGACCTGCCTGTACTTTCTTTTCTTCCTCGATCCTGATGTGTCCACGTCGCGCGAGATCAAAAAAGGTGGCGATCACAGAAGCTGCTCTGATCCGTTCCTTGGGCACGGAGCACAGCCAGGGGATCATCGCTGGCTTCCGTCCGGGCAGCGGGGTGGACCAGATGTCCGTCCGCGGGTCGCCCTGGCGTTCCCTGTCCTTTTTCAGCTTGCGGTATTCGCGGTAGAATGCCAGGAGCCAAAGGCCTGCTATCAATGGCTGGAAAAGGAGCAGATACAGCATCCTGACCGTTGTCCTTAGGTTCCGTGTTTTCACTCGATCGTCATAAGCCTGCTGCAGTTCTGTTTCCTGAGCGTGTATCTCTGTTCCTGCCATCATAGGGATGATCTCGCCTTCGATCGTCCCTGTCGGCAGGATGCATCGGATGGAAAGCTCTTCGCTCGATTCCAGCTGTCGGGTTCTGCCATTGATCGTCTGGTAGGTATTGACCAAGGGTTGTCCCAGGTACGCGGTGTGTATCCATGCCGTAGCGTCTCCCATGTCCGTAGAGGATGGCAACAGGATACCCACGTCGAACAATCGAGGTTTGCTGTCGGTCTCAGAGCCAAATGCCCAGCGAACGTCTGCAATATCGAGATACCGGGCAATACCGCCCGTCACTTGATACGATAGAGTTATCGAGGGGTCAGTGCGCTCGAAGGGTCTGAGCGTTATCATCAGAGGATGATCCTCTTCTTGGCTTTCGATATAGGTTCCGAATCTCAATTCGTCCGGGGACACTACTTTTGTGTAGGCTGAGAATAGTGTCGATACCGGGCTGATCATGATGTCGCTTGCCTGACCAGGGTATTCAGTACTACCGATTTCGAGCAGGATATCTCCATCAGACGTCCCATCATAGTATCTGGTGTCGACGATATCGAAGGAGCCATCTTTATTGATGTACAGACTGACCGATTGCCCAGACATGTCAAAATGACCGTCCGCGCAGACCGGCGACGGCCGGATCAGCAGTGACAGCAGGCAAAAGGCCCAGAATGCTCGGTAG
>CAYOQW010000299.1:0-2035 GCA_964406175.1 uncultured Candidatus Saccharibacteria bacterium | reverse complement strand
AAGTACCGCAGTGGGGACAGCGGATGTCTTTTGTTGATATTTCCTGTTTGCAGTTGCGGCACTTCATGGTCACATTTTGTTAGAGGTTGGCCAGTATCACGGCGCTGTTGTCCGCGATCCGCAGAACTCCCTGAGATATCGGAACAGTCTGGATATCATTACCGGGTTTGCGGATAATGACATCACCTGACTGCAGGAGGCACAGGAACGGCTGATGGTCGGCCAGGATGTCGAACCGTCCTGTGCGGTTGGACGCGGTTATCGAGATCGCTTCTGTATCAGCCACGACACTGTCGGCATTGATGATCTTTATCCGGAAGGTTTTTTCGCTCATTTGCTTTCTCCCAGTGTTTCCAGATCGCCGATCATGAAGAATTCCTCGGGATCATGCGTGCTGAATTCACCGGTCAGGATCCTCGCCATATCATTCACGGTCTGCTCGACCGTGACGTATTTACCAGGTTTGCCGGTGAACTGTTCGGCAGTGGTGAACGGCTGGGTGAGATAGTAGATCATCTGTTTGGCCGTGGTCACGATCTTCTTGTCGCCGTCGCTCAGTTCGTCTTCACCCAGGATGGCGATGATGTTGGCCAATGCGTCATACTGTTTGAGCAGACTGCGGCTTCTCTGGGCTGTTTCGTAGTGTTTCTGTCCGACAATTTCAGGTGAAAGCACGGATGAGGAAGATGCCAGGATATCGACCGAGGGGCGGATGCCTTTTTCAGCGACTTTACGTGACAGCACGATGGCTGAATCCAGATGCCCGAACAGGGTCGTAACGGCCGGGTCAGAAAAGTCGTCAGCCGGGACGTAGACCGCCTGGACCGAGGTGATAGAGCCGGAGGCGGTCGAGGCGATGCGTTCTTGTACGTACCCGATCTCGGTCTGCAGCGACGGCTGATAGCCGGATTCCGACTGGATCTGTCCGATCAGGGCCGAGACTTCAGCACCCGCCTGAATATAGCGGAAGATGTTGTCAGCGAAGTACAGGACGTCCTTGTTCAGGACGTCACGGAAATATTCCGCCATGGTAAGCCCTGAGTACACGACTCGGGCACGGTTACCGGGGGATTCGTTCATCTGACCGTAGACGAGGATAGCGCGCTTCAGCACGCCCGACGCTTTGAGGTCGAACCACATTTCATTTCCTTCTCTCGTGCGTTCCCCGATCCCGGTGAAGACGGAGTATCCCTGGTATTTCTGCGAAATGTTGTGCATCAGTTCAGTGATGAGCACTGTTTTGCCGACGCCGGCGCCTCCAAAAAAGCCGATCTTTCCTCCTTTTACAAAGGGGGTGAACATATCGAGTACTTTGATCCCGGTCTCCAGCAGGGTGATCTCGGTATCAGCCTGGATGTAGGCCGGGGTCGTGTTGTAGATCGACATGTGTTTTTCTGCGGGCTCCGACGGTTCGTCATCCTGCTGTTCGCCGAAGACGTTGTACAGGTGACCCAGGTTGCATTCACCGACCGGGACCGAGATGGCGTTGTTCGTATCTGTGATCTTGTCACCCCGAGCGAGACCAGCGGTAGGATCGAGCGCAAGACAGCGGATAGAGCGGTCCTGCAGGTACTCGATCACTTCCAGTTTGATCGTTTTATCTTTTGAATTCCGTGCGATAAGCAGGTTGTGGATGGATGGGATATGGTTCTGAAAGAGTACGTCCACAATGACGCCGTTGATCCTGATCACGATGCCCATGAGCTCCGGCGCGATCTGCACTGATTTTGATATCGCGTTCAGCATGGCGGCCTCGGAGGCCTGTGCCTTCTGTTCCGCTGGTACGGGTTCGGTCGGGAGCTGCGCTTCTGCCGCTACAGATGCCGGGGTCGGCTCTCCGGGTGTCGATGGTAATGAGGGTAACGCTGGTGCGGTGTCTGAGCTTCCCAGATCAGCAGATGCTGGTGTCTGGGACTCAGCTGCCGGTACCTCGGTCGAGAGTGCTGCGGCAGCTGGAAAGATCTGGTCAGGCGATATCGGTGGATCGATAAATGCGGCGTTCGCCTGTCCAGGAATTCCAGCAGCAGGAGACTGA
>CAYOQW010000298.1:0-2048 GCA_964406175.1 uncultured Candidatus Saccharibacteria bacterium | reverse complement strand
CGAGCACTGTGCGTTCTGTGCGATCCCGGGGATCAAGGGCGCCTTTGTCAGCAAGCCTTCGGACCTTATCCTCTCGGAGATCGGCCATCTGCTGGAACAGGGTGTTCAGGAGATCATTCTCATCGCGCAGAATACGACCGCATATGGACTTGATTTCCGAAAACGCCAGGAAAAGGTGGCTGTTGATTCGCTCGACCTGTTGATCGAGCTCATCTGTTCTGCCTTTCCTGAGCTGCCCTGGCTGCGCATCATGTATGCCTATCCCGACTACATCACGCCCCGGCTGATCGAAGTGATGGCTCGTTTTGCGCCGGTATGTCACTATCTCGACATCCCTCTGCAGCATGCTTCGCCCAAAGTGTTGAAGTCCATGGGCCGGCCGTACAATATCGAAAAAACGAAAGCAACGCTCGCTGCTCTGCGCCTGGCCATGCCGGATCTGGCCATCAGAACGACGTTCATCGTCGGGTATCCTGGTGAGCTGGAGCCTGATTTCGTCCTTCTGAAGAAGTTCGTTCATGATATCGGATTTGATTCCATGGGTGTGTTCCAGTATTCCAAAGAACCCGGGACACCAGCCGCAGACCTGCCCCGGCAGATCTCTGACGAGGTCAAGCTTCGTCGGTACGACGAACTGATGGGGCTCCAGCAGACCGTCTCCTACGAGAGGAACAAGGCCATGATCGGTCAGACCATTCGGGTCCTGGTGGAAGCCGAGATCGAGGACAAGGACGGCTTTCGCTTCATTGGACGCAGTCAGCGTAGTGCACCGGATATAGACGGAGTAGTGTATCTACAGGGTGAAGCCGAGATCGGCTCGTTCGTTAATGTTCACATTTCTTCGGCTGATGAATACGATCTGACGGGGACGATTGTGGGTTGATAATGTCATTCTGAGTCCGTTCCGGGCGAAGAATCTCCTGGGTACCAAAAACAATACAGACCTTTTACTACGGCAGCCTTGGTCCAGTGTGACACAAAAGCCCGATTGCCTATGATGTCACACTGAGTAAAGAAGAGTCTCCTGGCTACCTAAAATCCAGATGGCTGTTTTCTATACAACCAGCGGTGCTGATGCTATACTTTTCCCCGATTTTCTAGCAGGAGACAGAGATGCGCAAGGGGCCCTACGACCATCAGGCGATCGAAAACAAATGGCAGGAACGTTGGGATCACGACCATCTCTACGAGGTAGATCTCGACCATCCGAAAAAGAAGTTCTACAACCTCATCATGTTTCCCTATCCCTCGGCCGCGGCACTCCACGTAGGTCACGTGTACTGCTACGGCGGGGCTGATACCTACGCCCGGTACAAGAGGATGCAGGGATACGATGTCTTCGAACCCATGGGTTTCGATGCATTTGGTATTCATGCCGAGAATTATGCGATCACTATCAAAGAGCATCCGCAGGTCGTGGTCCCTCGCAATGTTGAACATTTCCGTGAAGATCAGATGAAGAAACTGGGAGCCATGTTCGACTGGTCACGTGAGGTCAACACGACCGATCCGGACTACTATAAATGGACCCAGTGGGTATTTCTCCAGATGCATCGGGCCGGACTGGTAGAACGCAAGGTTGCCGCTGTGGACTGGTGCCCCGGGTGCAAGACTGTACTGGCCAATGAGCAGGTCATCGACGGAGTGTGCGAACGCTGCCATAGCCAGGTCGAACAGAAAGAGCTCGCCCAGTGGTTCTTCAAGATCACGAAGTATGCGGACCGCTTACTTGCCGGTCTGGACAAGATCGACTGGCCTGAACGGACCAAGGCGCTGCAGAAGAACTGGATCGGCAAAAAAACGGGTGCCAGTATCAACTATCCAGTAGTAGGTCAAGCGGGAAAGTCGATCACCGTCTTTACAACCCGTCCGGATACCAACTTTGGAGCGACTTTTGTTGTACTGGCTCCTGAACACCCGCTCGTAGATGAAATTACCATACCTCCGCATCGAGCCGATGTGGAAGCGTATCGCAAAGAGGTGGCCAAGAAAAACGACATGGAGCGGACAGAGCTCGCTCATGAAAAAACAGGTGTATTCACCGGTGC
>CAYOQW010000297.1:0-2049 GCA_964406175.1 uncultured Candidatus Saccharibacteria bacterium | reverse complement strand
GCCTGGATGATGGACGAGTTTGAGACGCTTGCGCGCGGACGTTTTCCCGGCTTCATCACTGGTAAGAAAGTCGGCGGCGGCGGTTCCCTTGGACGCACAGAAGCGACCGGCTATGGTGTGGTGTACACGGTTGTGGAAGCCCTTAAACGTTTGAAGATGGACATCACCAAATGCACCGCAGCCATTCAGGGTTCCGGTAACGTAGCCCAGTACACACTTGAGCTTTTCGAAGAGTTCGGTGGTACCGTCGTTGCGATCTCCTGCTATGACCATCATGAGAAAAAGGTCTTCACCTATCGTTCCATGAAGGGTATCAAGTCCAAGGACCTCCTCAAGAGCGTCGACAAATTCGGCACCATCGATCCCAAGAAGGCCAAGACCCTCGGTTGGGAAAAACTGGCTGGCTCCGCCTGGATCGAACAGAAAGTGGACGTCCTGTTCCCCTGCGCCAAAGAGAATGAGATCAATGCCGAGAATGTCAAAAAGATCAAATCCAGCGTCAAGGTCATCGCGGAAGGCGCCAATGGGCCTACCACTCCTGAGGCTGATAAAGTACTCTTCAAGAACGGTGTCTTCGTCGTGCCGGACTTCCTGGCCAATGCGGGTGGCGTGACGGTTTCCTACTTCGAACAGGTACAGAACAACATGAACTACTACTGGACCCGTGAAGAAGTCCTGACCAAGCTCAGAGAAAAAATGGTGACAGCATTTGATGCGGTAGCCGATCTGGCCGCCAAGAAGAAGATCTACATGCGCGATGCTGCCTATTACATTTCAGTCCAGCGTGTTGCGGACATCTCGAAATACAGAGGCTGGGTGTAATCAAGATTTAAGCCGTACGCTTTACGTTGAAATACAAGAGGGGGCTGCGCAGCCCCCTCTCTGTCTGTCTGTTCACGGTGATAATAAAAGACCTCTCCGTCATGAGAGGTCTTTTATATTGCCTAGACTCTGATCCACTGGGTGGAGAGGATCTCTTCGTTCGATTCGCCGTCGTCGCCCTGGACGATCTGAAAGTGCTGTCTGAGCACGATGCGTTCCTTGGGAGTGTCGATGTAGGCGAGGTGGCGGGTATTGATCTCGTTCTCCTGGTCGCTGTACGAGGTGTTGGTCTCGTCGCGGTAGTAGAGGTAAAGGTCCCACATGGCTTCCCAGAGACGGTCTGACGGTTTGACCGCGTTCAGTCCGAGGTCGGTGTGGATCTCCTCGCGTCCAAGCGGATAGGCGTGCGATTGGTATTCTGCGCTCAGGAGGTCGACCACATGGGCGATCTGCTTGGCATCACGGATGGGGTGGAGATGGGTCTCCAGGATCTTGCGGCTGATGAGACGGGCGAGGCGGTAGGACTGTTCGATAGCGCCAAGCGCCAGCGGATTGATGTATTCGAACAGAGCGGTGTATATCTCAGCGACCGCTTCTGCCGTATATCGGTCTTTGGCTTCGTTCTTCAAGAACGAGATGCAGTGCTTCAGATCCTGTACTGAGATCGGGATCGGGTTGCCGTCGGGACCCTGGGGGAGCAGGGGATGCATACGGGTCGGGTCGACCGGGCTCAGTTCTGACATGGGGCCCATGAGCAGTTCCTCAGCCCCGAGCGCGATATGGGTCGCCGCGCTGTGGGCGCGGTAGGGAATGAGGACGTTGTAGCCGGAGAAATACTCACGGATCAGGGAGACGATCTTCCAGGGAGTCTCCGTCGTACCGCCACGGCTATAGAGGAAGAGGTCTAGCTGTTTGCCCTTGGGCTTCTCGATCTTCTTCAGCTGGTCGTAGAGCTGGAGGACGCATTCTTCGTTGATGTAGACCTTGTCGCACATATAAAATGCGATGAGCGGATTGCCGCGTTCGGCAGTGATGCGTTCCAGCAGCTTGACATTGTCGGGCGCAGAAAAACTCAGGCCTTCTTTGCCATGATCTTCGTTTGTCATGTTGGTTTTCTCCTAGGGTGCAAGCGTTCATACAGTACCATGGGGGGCGGCAGGATGGCAATGACATGTACTGGACGCATACATTCCGGACAAGGTGGGTAAAAAATTAAGCAGCAATAGT
>CAYOQW010000296.1:0-2053 GCA_964406175.1 uncultured Candidatus Saccharibacteria bacterium | reverse complement strand
CTCGAGGTTGAGACCCACATCATCAATGCCGCCACCAGCTCGGTACGAAATCTGGCGAAATGCATTCAGCAGACCGGGGTGGAGGTGGAGGAAGTTGTTTTAAGCTCGATCGCAGCTGCAGAAGCTGTCCTTTCACCGGAGGACCGGGAGCTGGGTGTGGTACTCCTTGATATCGGCGGCGGAACGACAGATGTCGCCATTTTCGTAGAAGGGAGCATCTGGCACAGTACGGTCCTTCCTATCGGCAGTAACTATTTGTCCAACGACATCGCCATCGGACTTCGTATTCCGTTCGAGGCAGCCGAAAAGATCAAAAAGAACACATCACTGAGCATGGCGACGTTCGAAGAAGGTACACTGTTCGAAGATGTCAATCGCAATAACACGATCGACCTCAGTCAGTATGGCGTCGAAAACGGATCCCAGGTGCTTCGATCCGATGTGAATTCCATCATTGAGGCCCGTTTGGCGGAATTGTTCGACATGGTTTCAGCCGAGATCAAGAAAGCAGGGCAGGAAGGCATGCTTGCCGGAGGCTGTGTGCTCATCGGCGGAGGTTGTCTTCTTTCCGGTATTGTCGACTCGGCCAAGGAATACCTTCGGCTCCCGGTGCGCATCGGCAAGCCCCGCGATCTGATCGGGCTCGCTGACGAGATCAATTCTCCCTTGTATGTGACCCCGATAGGACTTCTGCTCTGGGGTATGAAAAGCCGGCGGCAGCGTGAAATGGTCAGAGTCTCTCCTATACAGCTCTGGTCAAATGCGTTCGGCAAGATCAGAGGCTGGGTCAAACGATCTTTTTTCCCATAGCGTATAGATGAGTGCAGAGCTATTCTGCCTCGAACCAATCTTTTTTTGTGAGGAGGACTTGTGGCCAGTGAACAGGATGCGATACTCAATAACTTTGCCAAGATCAAGGTCATCGGCATGGGCGGTGGCGGCAACAATGCGGTCAACCAGATGGTTCGGCTCGGCGTAAAGGGCATTGATTTCATCGCGGTCAATACTGACCTGCAGGCTCTGAACACGGCTGATGCCCCGATCAAACTGCAGATCGGCACCAAGGTGACCAAGGGACTTGGTTCCGGGGCCAATCCTGAAGTCGGCCGCAAGGCGGCTGAAGAAAGCAGGGAAGACCTGGAGGAACTGGTAAAGGGTGTTGATATGGTGTTCATTACGGCTGGCATGGGCGGTGGTTCCGGTACCGGCGGAGCACCCGTTTTAGCGGAGATCTGCCGCCAGGCCGGTGTCCTGACCGTAGCGGTCGTGACCAGACCTTTCTCCTTTGAAGGAGCCCGGCGCCGTGTCCTGGCAGAACAGGGGATCAAGGAGCTGAAGGCGCACGTCGATACACTGATCGTCATTCCGAATGACCGGGTGCTCCAGATCGCTGATGACAATACCTCGTTTCTCGATGCTTTCCGTCTCGTGGATGATGTACTTCGTCAGGGTGTTCAGGGTATCTCAGACCTGATAGTCCTCCCCGGACTTATCAACGTTGACTTTGCAGATGTCCGTACTATCATGGAGAATGCCGGTTCAGCGCTCATGGGTATCGGATACGGCAGTGATGATAACCGGGCCATCGACGCGGCCAAGGCAGCTATTTCCAGCCCCTTGCTCGAGACGAGCATTCATGGCGCCAAGGGCGTTCTGTTCAACATCGTTGGCGGTCCCGATATGGGGATGAAAGAGATCAATAATGCAGCTCAGATCATCGCCGATGCAGCCGATCCTGATGCGAATATCATCTTCGGTGCCGTGATCGATGAAAACATGAAAGGCAAGATAAAGATCACGGTTATTGCGGCCGGTTTTGATGAGATGAGCGGCCCCGTCGCAGCTCCCCGGGACTTCACCAAGATCACACATGGTCCTCTGCAGGCGGTCGACGAAGAAGAACTGGAAGTACCTGCTTTTCTGCGCAAGAACAAAGCATTGAAGACCGCTCCTTCGTCTGATACCGCAGTTCCTGGTTCTGATCAACGTGACATGTTCAAAAAGACCACTTAAGCGATTGGGAAAGAGGGAAATGTGCCGGAGACGCAATCCC
>CAYOQW010000295.1:0-2054 GCA_964406175.1 uncultured Candidatus Saccharibacteria bacterium | reverse complement strand
GCCCTTCCATGAAAGGATTGTCCTGGTTAGGCGTAGAACCCACCGACAGCGAACCGTCTGAGGTGACCGTCAGCCAGGCCCAGCCTGAGCCGAACCGGGTCATGGCCGCTTTGGTGAACGCTTCCTTGAACTGGTCCAGCCCTCCAAAATCCTTGTTCAGAGCGGCCATCAGTTCACCTGCCGGTTTGCCTCCGCCAGGCTTCATGACCGACCAGAACAGCGAGTGACTGTAGTGTCCCCCACCGTTGTTCCGCACTGCGGTCTGGATCTCCGGCGGCAGGTTCTGTACATGCTTCATAGTCTCTTCGATCGGATGGTTCTGATCCTCAGGAAAGGGTGCAAGCGTGTCATTGAGATTTTTCACATACGTCGCATGATGCTTCGTATAGTGGATCTCCATAGTCCGGGCATCCACGTATGGTTCCAGAGCGTCAAAAGCATAGGGCAATTTTGGTAATTCGTACGGCATGGTTGACTCCTTGTTTATATCCGATATGATTAGTCGGAATTAGTACCAAAACCTTAGCACACTTCTGGTATTTGTAAAGAATACAACCTAAGGCCATGGAATACCGGTCGTGAAATCTGTATAGTATGCACGGCTCTAATTCACTTTTCAGAGAGGGATCTGGCATTGAAGAACATCCTCATCACCGGAAGTGCCGGTCAGATCGGGTCCGAACTCTCAGCCTATCTGCGTGAACGCTACGGCCGAGATCACGTCGTTGCCTCCGACATCAGAGCTGATGTACCGGAAGCGATACTGGATGCCGGGCCCTACGAAGCATTGAATGTCACCGATCCAGCCGCCATGACCCAGCTAATCAAGAAATATCAGATCGACACGGTATTCCATCTCGCTTCGATCCTCTCTGCTGCCGGGGAAAACAACCCCCAGCTGGCCTGGAACGTCAATATGAACGGCCTGTACGCGACGCTTGAGGTCGCCCGCGAGCTCAAGTGCGCGGTGTTCGCACCCAGCTCCATCGCCGCCTTTGGCCCCAGCACGCCCAGGGACATGACCCCTCAGGACACCCTGCAGCGCCCCACGTCCATGTACGGCGTGACCAAGGTAGCAGGCGAGCTGCTCATGGATTACTATTTTCAAAAGTTCCAGGTCGACACCAGAGGCGTCCGCTACCCCGGCCTCATATCCTACGTCGCGCCTCCCGGGGGCGGGACCACGGACTACGCTGTGGACATCTATTATAAAGCGCTCCAGGAAAAGAAGTTCAGCTGCTTTCTCAGTCCGGATTCTGCTCTGCCCATGATGTACATGCCAGACGCGCTCAAAGCAACGGTAGACCTCATGGAAGCCGACCCGGCCAAACTCACCCATCGCAATGCCTACAATGTAGCCGCTGTCAGCTTCACACCCACTGATCTCGCACTCAGCATCCTGAAATACATCCCGGATTTCCAGATGTCCTACGACGTCAGTCCCATGCGCCAGGCTATCGCTGATTCCTGGCCGCGCTCCATGGACGACAGCGTCGCCCGCACCGACTGGGGCTGGACACCAGCCTATGACCTCGACTCCATGACCGTCGATATGCTGAAGAACCTGAAGATCAAGCTGCAGATCTCATAGCCTCTTTTCTTCGATCTTTCATCAGTACGGGCGGTTCATGAACCGCCCCGACAGTTTTACTAGCTATCCTGAGCGGTTCGTGAACCGCCCCGACATCAGAAGGAGCTCATCCATGCCTACCTCCCGCCTCACTCCCATCCTCCATCTGGAACTCGAAACCCTGCGCCTCAGCGGCCGTGCCAAAGGCAAGGAGCTCATCATTGAAGAGATCAAACGCCCAACCGGCGACCGCGGCCCCCGCTACATGCTGAAGGGATACAAGCAGGAATTCATCAAAATGAATTCCAACTCCTACCTGGGCATGTCGCTCACGGATGAAGCTATCAAAGCCGAAGAAGCAGCGGTTCATAAGTATGGCACCAGTCCCGGAGCCTGCCGGTTCATCAGCGGCACCCACGCACCGCACCGCGACCTGGAAAAGAAGCTGGCCAGATTCCACGGCGGTGAAGATGCTATCATCTTC
>CAYOQW010000294.1:0-2057 GCA_964406175.1 uncultured Candidatus Saccharibacteria bacterium | reverse complement strand
CACTCGGACACAGATATCAGGAATGATTCTTCCTTGTGACTGAGTATAGTGGGCACTATACTCAGTCACAAGGAAGAATCATTCCTGATATCTGTGTCCGAGTGTTGGGTCGCAGTTATGGCTAGGCACATGTGCAGTGATAAGTCCAGGCCGTGGGATAAAGTGATTTGAGACACCCTTTTTTATACTGTCCCAAATGTCCCATTTGGGTTCTAAACCAGCAGTACTCACCAAGTGGAGTAGTAAATTCCAGTAACCTAACAGCCCCGTGTAAAGGGATTGGAACCGAGAAAGAACGCTTACAACAGTAGGCGTTCTTTTTGGAATCCGGTTCTATAAGTCCGGGGTCTGTGGTGGCGGCAGAAGTGAAGAGTACAGAGTGCCGTACGACTCTATCATGCGGCTGAGTGAAAAGTGGCTGATCATGTGCGCTCTGCCCTGTGCGCCTGTCGTCTGGCGCAGTATGGGGTCAGCCGCAAGTACTTCGATCGTTTCGGCAAGCGCTCCGGCGTCGTTGACCGGGATGAGGAAGCCGGTCTTCTGGTCTATGACCGTTTCCTCTGGTCCACCGCTGCGGGTCGCGATGACGGGGATCTGGCAGGACATGGCCTCCAGGACGGTGAGTCCCAGTGGCTCGTACTGCGAGGGTGAGAGTACGAGATCTGATCTCTCATAGACGTCTTCGATACGGTCGGTGAAGGGTATGAGCTCCAACGATTGTTCGAGATGTTCCTCTTCTATCAGATCGGCGATGCTGGTGCGGTAGTCGTTGGACTGGGTATGAAAATCACTGCAGACGAGGAGAAAATGTAGATCCAGGCCTGTTTCCTTCAGTATGGCAGCAGCGCGGACCACGGTGTCCAGTCCTTTGGCCGGATCGAAACGGCCAATTGTCGTGATCGTTAACTGGCGATCATCGGCATACTGCCTGCCATCCGCTGGTTTGAACCTGTCAGTATCGATGCCGATGTAGATGACCGACAGCCGGGAGACCGGGTAGCCGGCAAATTGCTTTTGTACAGTCTGAGAAACTGAGATGATCCTGCTGATGAAGGTGGTGATGAGGAATTTCCGAGCGTTTGACCCTGTCTTGTACAGCGAATGGTGGACGGTCCAGATGACCGGGATCGAGAGGAGCTTGGCCGCCAGCCCCGCGAGGATCGCGGGTTTGAAATCGTTGGCGTGGATGAGGTCGATCTTTTCGTTCTTCAGCAGAGTGAAAAGCTTGGGCAGCGCCCAGATGAATGATAGAACTTTTGACACTCCGCTGGTCCCCATGAACGGCAGGATGTGGACGCGGACGCCGGTTTCTCTCAGCCGCCGGGTCAGCGCGCCTTCGTCCGGCAGGACGACACTGACGTCATTCTGGTCCTGGGGAAGATGGGTGATCAGGCTCAGCAGAAAGAATTCGCCTCCGGCCAGGTCAGTGATGCCGTGGATATAGAGGATCCGTTTCTTTTGCATGCAGATATCCGGTGATGACGAACAGGTAGAACTCTCGCATTGTCACTCAGGGATCGAGCCTGTGTCAAATCGTCGGTCAGTGCCGTCAGTCAGGCAATGTCACCCGTGTCAGAGTGATCAGGATCGCTTCTGCGCCTGACGCAGGACATATCTGGACATCAGCGATCAGGCGACCGTAGTTTTCCCTGTGTCCGCTGGACGCAGAAGAATTACTGTTTTCTGGCCTGTTTCTGGAGTTCGACGGAAAACTTGCTGCCTTCGCCTGGTTTGCTCTCTACCCAGATCCGCCCCAGGTGGGCTTCGGTGATGATCTTGCAGAGGTACAGTCCGATCCCGGTCCCATCGGGCCGGACCTTGATAGCATCCTGCGCTCGATAGAATTTGGCGAAGAGATTATCCATACTTTCCCGGTCAATACCGATACCGGTATCCTGGACACTGTAGATGACATGCTTTTTGTCTTCTTCGATCTTGATGGTGATAGTGCCGGTGAGGGTATAATGCACTGCATTGTCGATCAGGTTCATGACCACCTGTTCAATCTTTTCCCGGTCTATCTCGGCGATGACCGGGGTCTCGGGCTTGTGCCAGAT
>CAYOQW010000293.1:0-2064 GCA_964406175.1 uncultured Candidatus Saccharibacteria bacterium | reverse complement strand
GTCAAACCCTCGGTCACATCAACAATACCGATAAGAGAGGGATCGATGACCAGGACGAGATCAGGATGTTCGACGCCGCTGTGGATACGGATAGGTTCGTCAGAGATGCGAACAAAGGCACGCATGGGTGCACCGGTCCGCTCAGGGCCGTACTCGGGAAATGCCTGGATGTACTTGCCCTCTTCCAGAGCAGCTTCTGCGAGGAATTGAGAAGCCGTCTTGGCTCCCTGGCCTCCGCGACCGTGGAACCGCACTTCAAAGATCTTCTGGGTCATAGGTCACCGTCCTTGTAACTGGTAAATAAGTAAACAGGAAACTTGGCAAAAAAAAACCCGCTTCCGGGTGTATTGATGATGTGATCGTTCGGTATCTGCCCTCCAAATATCTGTGGCTTGCCAGCCGTAGCTTGACTGAGCGCTTCGCGAAGGTGAGCGAAGGCTGGTGCGCCTACCTGGAGGAAGTTAGAACCTCTCTACTTTTAGTAGCGTAAAAGATCATCCCCTTACACGCAGACGCAAATGGCATTTTAACCTAGTGGATGAATTTATTCAAGATACTAAAGTAGAGACTGACAGAGCATATTTCAAAACACGATCTTTTGATTTTTATGACGTTCTCCCCTATTTCACAATCTCCATCAAATCCTCTTCCCACTCGTACCCCTTTAGACTGCCACTGAGATACCCAAGACGATACGACAGGCCAGCAGTCATCAGACGCCAGTTGGTCGGATCCAGAGCCGTCTTGATCACTTTCTGCGCAGCCAGGCGGCTCGAACCACCTCCTGAAGGACGGGAAGCTAATAATTGCAATGCCTCCCGTGATTGAGGCACTAAAAAAGCGCGCACAGGGTGTGCAAGCTATTCAGGGCAGGTTAGAACCTGCGGGAAATTGACTGGGATAAAAGAAAAGTCCGGTTTATGACGAGCTATTTCCCGTTTGGTGCACTTGATAAAAAATATTTGGAAATGTTTAGTCGACCAATTAGCCCTAATAGCGAATGTTATTGAGTTATGTAAATGAAAGGAGCAGCTAGCACATTTTTTTAGTCCGGTACTTCCGCTCCACCGGCGTCCTTCTTGATCGCTCTGGTTTCCGGCTTGTAGAGTGGCGTACTGATCATCACGTCGAACAGTTTGGGATCCCCGGATAAACGGTATGAGCTGTAGATGTTTTCACTGAAGTGACCAGATCCCTGACCGCCGTCAAAATGGACCGATGTGGTCTCATGAGGTGCGAGAGTGAATCCGGTCAGGGCCAGATAATAGCCTTCTTTCTTGTCCGTCTTGGTATCCAGGATCGAGTAGTATACTTCAAAGCTGGACAGTGTCTGGTCGGTCAAGTTTTTCAGTTGTACTTCCAGATGATCCGGAGCATCCTTCTTCGTAGTCGGATTCACATTATCTTCCACCCGGGCCTCGACGATCTGAATACCGGCACCAGTGGCACTATTTGCAATCGGGTTAGGGGTATAGGCCGGGTCAGTATCCTGCAGATCATTGATCCCATCACCATCAGTATCGGCCTTCGACGGGTCGGTACCCAGCACTTTTTCTGCCTGGTCGGTGATACCGTCCTGGTCAGTGTCGGTCGTGCTGCTGACGTTGGAATTCGCAGGGTTCGCAGTCGACGTTGTGGACGTACCGCCGCTGGTGCATGCTGACAGGGAAATGATCGCCAAGGATACGGTCACCGCCCCAAATGAGTACCTCAAAATAGTACGCTTCACTTCAACCTCCGTTGTTCAATAGATTTTTATTAGCCATGAAGAAATATTGCAAAAAACAGGCACCTGACAGAAAACCCATCAGATATGCCACATCACCCCATGTATCATGAAAGATAAAGGACAGGCTTTGCTGATTGTAGATATCCTTGATGCCCAGCAGGGCAAAGCTCGCCCGTTCATACCGCTTGGTCACGGAGGTCCTTTCCAGGTTGTCGCGATTTGTCTCGTAGGTCGTGAAACTGGCCATGACCTCTTTTTCCTGATCGCGGCTCAGGTGCATGGAGGTGAAGAATCCTCCGGGCATCTGGTTGTCCGGATCCATGGTATCCCCGATC
>CAYOQW010000292.1:0-2071 GCA_964406175.1 uncultured Candidatus Saccharibacteria bacterium | reverse complement strand
GTCCCAGATGATCGAGATGTCGCGGGTGAAAGCGGAAGCACATTTCATGCTATGTCTGTGGTCGGCACCCTGCGTGATCCTGTTGCCCGGATCGACTATGCGGTAGCGTTTGACCCGCACGCTCGACAGCTGAACCCTCGTTTTGGCTCAGGCGAACAGCCGGATGGCTTTTTTGCCCTGGTACCCAGATCGGTCCTGGAGGCACCGGAGCGCGCTGAGCGGGGACTGGTCATCCGCCTCGGGGCGAAGTCCCGGCCAGCTGCGCAGACGGTGGGAGCTGGATCCCGGGAACTGGCTCAAGCCATGGGAGTGGGGGACTGATTTTTTCACGACGATCGCTTTTGTCTGACCAGGAGAAAACAGGATGCCAGAAGACCCCGAAGGTAAGGCAGCAGAATATGGCAGAGGCGAGAGCCCGGTCGGCGACTCGGATACGCTTGATCCGCGGACAACGTATCCCGGAGTGATCATCGATGCCGCCGAGCGAAGGTCAATGATGCTGGAAGTCGCCAGTATCATGAGGACGCACCCTCGTCAGATCGAGCTGATAGGCCAGTTCCCCTGGCTTCTTGACTGGCAGCGGGATCCGCGGGCGTGTGCTGCAGGGCCGGGATTCATTCAAGATGCGCATGAACTCGTTCGTTCCTTGGACCCCCAAGCGTTTGCAGATGCCCGGGTAAAACATGTCGCTCAGACAGACTTCGTCGAGATGCCGAGACATTTGAACCGTCTGGCTAGTGCGAGCGCGCTCATGGAGCCCGATGGGGAAGATGCTGATGATGGGGTCACTGCGGTCTATGAAATGATAGTTCGGCGCGCTTTACAGGATGGACCGGATGGTCATGAAGGCACATTCCGGTCTTTGAATGCCGGTATGGCGGTCGTGTTCGAGCGAATCATGCTAGCGAATTATTTGAAGAGCCGGTTTGTTTCAGAGTTCACCCGGGATATCGAGATCATGGAGCGTCTGCTTTCTGCCCGGTCGGTGCTTCGGTACCTGGAGTTGACCGGACATCTGAGGCCAGAGGATCTCGTCGGGACCGGCGTCGTCCTGGGCTGCGGAACACTGTTACCAGAGATCGCCGCGCTGAGTCGAACGGAGTTCACGGATGTCTTACGGGACGGGCAGGGCGACCTGCAGGGGACGCCTCAATTCAGGAGAGCGTCGGACTCCTGGAGCGGTATCGATACTATTGATCCTCAGCATCCAAGCCTCGTAGAGGCAGGACGACTGGCGACAGAGCTCGGCTTGCCTTTTCCCTATGTACAGGGAGACGTGAGTGCTGTTTTCGGCGCAGATATGCCGCAGGTGCATGGTATACTGGCGTTTCGTGCGGGTACTGATCTGGCAGGTCCTGAAGCACGAGAACCTGAAGAGTACTGGGGCCGGATCCTTGAGACTCTGGCACCTGGTGGTTTTGTGCTGGCGACCTGTGGTGGCAGGGGGCGGTCAGGAGCATATCTTTCCGATCAATTCACCATGATGTCCGGTCTGGTGCGTGCCGCAGAGGCTCGAGCCTACCTCGTTCATATCGAACGACCACTCGATGGGGGACCAGCGTCACCTCTTTGCTGGTCCAGGGATACTGAGCTGCACGATATCCTGTGGGTCATGGTGCGCAAGTTTCCAGAGGATCAGCCTGGGGGATAGGCAGTAGCTTCGTCTTTGACGGTTTCATGATCCGGGACACAAAACTAGCCCATAGTTTCAAACATGGGCTAGTTTTGCGCGTGTTGCGTGCTCATCAGCTCCTACTTTGTGCTCTCAGCTTTCTCTGTTTCCCTGGCTTCTGGTGCTTCCACCTCTGCCGCCGCTGTCCCCGTGAACTGCCGAGAGACTAGCGCAATACTTTCCCGCAGCAGGGTCATGGACAGCCCAAAGCCGCTGAGCGTCAGGAAGAACAGGCTCATGCCGGCTGATACCCGCGACAGGATGAGATAGGCACCGATAGGGGCGACATACTGCATGAGCTTGTCCTGGCCGGAGGGTGCAGGATTGGTGAGCACCCCTATGGTCATCTGGAGAAATACCGCGAGCATCCAATTAGAACCGATTTTATTTATTTCTTTA
>CAYOQW010000291.1:0-2083 GCA_964406175.1 uncultured Candidatus Saccharibacteria bacterium | reverse complement strand
GGAATCCAGGATAGATGTACACCTGATGCGGCGGGAAAAAAGTCCCTAGAAGGTTCTTGTACTTCTTGTAATTCAGCGACGTCTTGGCCCCGATGCAGCTGTCCGCCTGGGCGAGCAGCGTCGTAGGGACGAATATCCAGCGAACTCCACGGTACAGCGTGGACGCGACGAAGCCGGTGATGTCCTGGGTGATGCCGCCGCCGATGGACACGAGCGTCATGTTCTTCTTGGCACATAGAGAAATGACCGCATCATAGAGATGCTGCACGCTCTCGAGCGATTTTCCTTCTTCGCTGACCGGGAGGATGATGGGGTCTACCACAGCGCTCAGCGTCGTCCCGCGATGCAGTGCCCAGACCCGCTCGTCCACGACGAAAAGCGTGTTGGGCTGCGAAGCGAGCTCTGCAACAAAAAGTGCATCATCGCAAAGTTTGACATGATAGGCTCGCAGGTTCGATGAAATAGCCATCTCTCGTACTACAGGCATGTATACCCGCCGTCAATACAGATATTCTGTCCCGTGATGTACGTATTACGATCAGAACAGAGGAACAATACGAGTTCTGCGATCTCCTCAGGCTGAGCGAGCCTCCCCTGCGGGATCGTACTTTCGATCGCAGCGATCACCTCAGGAGGATTGTTCTTCCGGGTCAACCCGGTATCGGTATAGCCCGGTGCCACTGCATTGACCAGCACACCCTGTTTCCCGACCTCAACGGCGATGGCACGCGTTGCCGTAGAAAGTCCAGCCTTGCTGGAACCGTAGATGATACGTCTGGATTTGCTGACCTCACTCCAGATAGTACTGATATTCACTACCCGGCCCCAGCCTCTGTCAGCCATACGCGGGACCAGAAAGCGCATAAGTTTCAACGGCGCTTCCAGATTGATCGCCAGCGTCGACCGGATATCCTCATCAGTCAACTCAGCGACCCCACCCAGTGGTGCAATGCCCGCATTATTTACCAGAATGTCTACCTGCCGGTCCGCCAGACCCTCCAGATACGCGGCTATAGATCGGGCATCGGTCAGCTCCATTTCCGTCCGTGAGGGCGCAAGTACGGCGATGCCGCCGGCTTCAAAAGCCTCCCGGATCGCTTTGCCTATTCCTCTCGATGCCCCGGTGATGAGCGCCGTACGAGTCGTCATCCGACGATGCCTCCGGCTTCCTGGATCAATTTTTCATACCGGGCCTGCAGCATCTGCAGTCTCTGATCGTCCTCAGCAAAAATGCTGCCGTAGAAATCACGTTTGTTCTTCAGCCACATGAGCTCAAAGCCGACCGCTTTCAAGATGCCCTTGTCCGCTCCCTCTTCCAGCGCTCTCGGGCACTTGAAGATCAGCTTGCGGGTCTCGTAGTTGGTCAGAGCGCCTTCTGGCAGTCTGCGAAAAAATGGTAAGGAGTGAGCAGAGACGCCGCCGCCGATGACGAATTCCAAACCGATGGCATGGGCTTTGGTCGCGATGACATTGGCGATCTCAAAAACTTCATCCGTATTGATATCCTCACGGGTGAGCCCCATGGAGCCGGTCATGTCCACGCGCCCCAATACGATGCCGTCGAGCTCATCGATCTCAGGCAAAGACAGCATGGCATCGAGATTGCGGAAACCCTGAATAGTCTCCACATTGATGAGGAATGACACTCCGCCGCGTTCTTCTTCCGGGAAAACGAACTTGACCGTCTTGAGAAATTTCTTCAAAGCATAGGGACTCTCGATCATGGGCGCCACGATGCGGTTGACCCCGATCACACGGGACTCATACATATCCTTCACCCCTTCACAGCCGCCGATCTTGATGGTGAGGTCGAGCCCGGCCCGGGTGACCACTTCCTTCAGACGCATGGCTTCTTCGATCCTGGTGCCTTCAGCCTCGAACTCAGCCTTGACCCCGGCAACATGATGATTCTCCCTGAGGTCTACCAGGGTCTCTACCATTTTCCGTTCCAGAATGTTCATGCATATTCTCCTAGTTAAATTGTCATTCCCATGAAAACGGGAATCCAGAAAAGAATAACGAAAAAAGGATAAGAGACCTCACCCCCGCCCCCAGCGAGGCTCGCCTAAGAAGGCGGCTACCC
>CAYOQW010000290.1:0-2084 GCA_964406175.1 uncultured Candidatus Saccharibacteria bacterium | reverse complement strand
TTCCTGCCAGACGCGGGACTGGAGCAGCATCTCCATGTCGGTTCTGGACAGGGTGAAGTCTACGGTGGTCTGATCACGGAAATTGCTATAGTACAGCACGACGTTCTGCTGATCCCTGATGCGGTCGTCCGGGTGCCAGACCCAGGTATACAGCCCGCCCGTGGAATTGCTGAAGTCATACCAGGGCTGTGTATTGCCGGAAACATACCGGTCTGACTGCACCTGGAATTCGAACGACTTGTCTGCGGCCAGGGTCTGACCTTCTCCATTTCCCAGCCCTGCCGATACCGTCACCCGATACACGGTCTCCGTAGCCAGAGGTGCACTGGGAAGAAAGATGATCTTGTTGTCGCTCTTTTCGAATGTGCCCTCGACCGCCGGTTCGATCGTGAAAAGCTTTTTGAACGATTCCAGAGAAACGCTTCGGTAATTGAATTCGATCTCCACGGTCGTCTCCCGGGGAGCACTGGTCGACAGATCGACCGGCGTCGTACCCGTAATGGTAAAAGTCGGCACGGTCTGAAAACTCCAGGATAGATCGCGACCGAAGTCGTCACCAGCCGTATCTTTGGCACCCTTCGCTACGGTGACCTGATACACCGTTCCCGTGGCCAGCTTGGTCTCGGGCACGAAGCGGGCGACCCGGTTTCCGTCTTCCCAGGCGAAGTGACCGGCCAGTGCCGGCTGAATTGTGAAATTGTCCTCGACGCTCTGCGTATCCAGGGCTCTCTTGCTCCGCAGGACGAAGGTCCCTTCCGCGGTCACGCCGCGGTCAGTATCACCCTGTTTTTCCAGCACGATCTCCGCATCAGCATAGACCGGGCTCGGAACGGATTTCTGCCCGAGCCAGCTCAGTAACCGGGGCGACAGTGAGACCGCACCGATGACCACGACCAGGCCGACCGCACCGAAACCATACGCCCAAGGTGACCAGGGAAAGTGAAAAAAGTGCTTCACTGACTGGGCAAAGGTGCCAGACCGCCGATCGCGTTCCGGCGACATACTCTTACCCGTGACCTTTTCCACCTGTTCCTGCAGCTGACCATTCAGTTCCTGCTTGAAGTCTGAACGAAGCGGTATCTCCTGTTGGAACACCTCGCGGACATCATCGGTGAGGTCCGCAAGGTCCGGCGTCTCTTCTGCCGCTGCCTGTTCTGTGGCATCAACTGGTTTTTGCGTTTTGCTGGCCATGTACTACTCCTGGGATGATGAAAAGGTTTGAGTCTATCCTGTTATTTCACAAAGGCTGCATGGGTCGCAGCGATCTCCGGTGTTTTCAGCAGCACTTCCTGACGGAGCCGCTGAAGGCAGCGTTTCACCTGCATCTTGCAGGCGGCCTCGGTCGACGCCACTCTCTGGGCGATCATCGAGTAGGTGAGGTCCTCAAAGAAGCGGAAAATGAGCACGTCCTTGCAGTTGGCTGCCAGGTCCTTGAGCAGCTCTTTGACCACCAGCTTTCGCTCGGTGGCGTTCAACATGTCCCAGTTCACCGTAGCTTGCGGGTCAGCGATGTTCGGCATCTCATCCAGTGAGATCGTATGTTTCTGATCACGGTAGTGGTTCTTGACCAGGTTGCCCGCGATCGTGTACAGCCAGGAACCGAAGGATACGTCCTTGTACACGTATGTCGGGAATGCTTCCAGCGCCTTCAGAAAGGTCTGACTGGTGAGGTCCTCAGCTTCTGCCGTATCCAGTGTGTGCAGGTAGCAGTACTTATAGATCCGCGAAAAATAGACCTCATAGAGCGTCTGAAAATGATGCAGGTCTTTCTGGGCGTCCAGGACGAGCTTCTGTTCATCCTGCGCTGAAACACGCTGATAGGAGGGATGGGTAGCGGTAGACATAGACTCCTTTCAAAACTAGCTTGCAGTGTATATAACACGCGGCTGCGGCAAAAAGTAACATCTGAAGGAATTTCCGGTCTCTGGCCTGATCATCTTTTCGGGCAGCAGTTGAAAAGTTCATGCATCTGCTCTGCGGTCTTCTGCCAGGTGAACTGTTGAGCACGTTTTCTGCCTCGAACGCTCCTGGCCGATGCTCCAGGCTCATCCTGCAACAGACGTGAAAGAGTATCAGTCATGGAC
>CAYOQW010000289.1:0-2100 GCA_964406175.1 uncultured Candidatus Saccharibacteria bacterium | reverse complement strand
CCACCGGCACCGGGCACAATGGT
This sequence comes from uncultured Candidatus Saccharibacteria bacterium, assembly GCA_964406175.1. Classification (GTDB taxonomy): domain Bacteria; phylum Patescibacteriota; class CG2-30-54-11; order CG2-30-54-11; family CG2-30-54-11; genus CG2-30-54-11. The sequence goes on along the minus strand of CAYOQW010000289.1, from coordinate 2,077 downwards.
GCCATTACCTATCAGATCTCACCGGACAGCACCTGGTGGTACTTCTGGACCGGCAGCACCTGGTCCAAAGTACGGAGTGACCAGGACCGCAATACGGCAGCGGTGGTGAACTCGAATATCAGCACATTCCCCACTATCACAGGCCCGGGCTCATTTGCCTTCCAGGCCTTCCTGACCGGTTCCTCGCCGGTACTCGATACAGTAGAACTTACCTATCACAACACGCCATCAGCTCCACAGAACATCTATATCGCTGATACGAACGCCCAGAGCGGACGCAGCAACCCGGTCGATCTGACTGATACCACACCGGTGATCAGTGCGGTGTATCAGGATGCGGATAGCAGTGATGTCGCCCAGAAGGTCAGGATCCAGGTTTCGACCGACCCTTCCTTTACGGAGATCACGCAGTGGGATTCTGGTACTGCCGGGGCAGTTATTGCTGATATTGCCACAGGCAACCGATCCGCTGATATTGCCTATGGCAGTATCGGGACTGCTCCTGTCAATTCAATGACCACCGGAGACGGTGACGTGACCTATTATGTGCGGATGAAATTCTGGGACAACGACGGCCTCGAGAGCCCGTGGAGCGAAATATCAACGTTCTCCATGCTGGATGCTCCGCGTCTCCCCATCGATATCGGTTTTGCAGCCAAGACCCATGATTCGCTGACGCTCAGCTGGAGTGATCTGTCATTCGGACAGGATCAGGAAGAACACTACATCGTCTTTCATTCCACGAATGGTACGGACTATTCGCAGCTGATCAGCCTCGATGCCGACATGGCCACGTACGTTCACACTTCCCTCGATACTGATACGCTGCATTACTACCGTTTACGTGCCACAAACAGTATTGGAGACAGTGCTTTGACAGCTGCATTTCAGTCCTTCACACTCCCCCGGACACCAGGGGCCCCGATACTCAGCAATGCTGATTACAATACTGCCCATGTGATACTGGATACCAACAGCAATCCAGAAAGTATCAAATACGCCATTGCCGTATCAGCTGATAATTTTGCGAACGATACTCGATATGTCAAAGCAAACGGGACGCTTGGTCTGGTCCTTGGTGTTAATGACTGGCGAACGAATGCTGACTTCGGAGGGAGCGATGGATTCGTACAGGGTGGTCTTCTCACCAATACGCAGTACATTTTCAAAGTGAAGGCCGAGAACACGGAACTGGCTGAGAGCAGCTATTCCTCCACGACGAAGATCACTACCTGGACGTCGCCTTCGCTCAGTTTTACGATCACCGGGACCGATCGAGGGACCGTCGATCTGACAGGCATGAACGACAAGATCCAGTTCGGTTTCGTCCTGCCATCAGCTACCGTGACCGCCGTGCAGCGAGTCAGCATAGCGACCAACGCGAATTCGGGCTATACCATCAGCATGACCGCCGATGCCAAAATGCGGATCGCCGATGATCCGGATATCGACTTCGACTTCATCAAGAACGGTACGGTCGGTACCAATGGTTATCCTGTGCCGTGGACTTCACCTACTGGCAGTACGATCGGTGAGGATACTGCGTTTCTCGGCTACCATACGAGCGATGCTCTGCTCGGGAGCGGCATCGTGAACCGTTTTGCTGCTGCTGACACCTGGGCTGGGTTCGACTCACTTGGTCAATCCTATGAGATCCTCTATCTCGATGGTCCGACCAGCGGAGCGCATGATGGCGAGGACTTCTGTTATGTGACGTTCAAGATAGAGACCAACAATCTGCACCCGACCGGAAATTATACAGACCTCGTGGTCAAATACAGATTGGTGCCGATATTCTAGTCCGCGAGATTCAAACGGTCATACCATGAGCTTTCGTCCGCGACGGATGACGTCTGTGACGACCGGGTCTCCACATGCGCGGCATAGCCTTCTGCGAACACTTCAGCCGGGGATGAACCCCAAGCTGCACGATCGTCCTTCGAGACGCTATAGGCATAGGTAGGCTCTGTCCAGCGTGAGCAGTCCAGTTCCTGAAGCAGGCAGAAATCGGTCCTTTGTTCATCATCCATGAGATTCTTGTCCACCAGGTGACCGACTTCATGGAGCAGAATATGCT